>PCWC01000073.1:0-318 GCA_002787175.1 Parcubacteria group bacterium CG11_big_fil_rev_8_21_14_0_20_39_22
AATGTGAGTTTCGCTATAATCATAAACATGATATACTCGAATTATTAAAAGTAATTGTTAGCTCTTAGCTAGTCTAGAGCCATCTAAATAATTAGGGAGGGCTTTCTCCACAAGAGTCCAAAATTTTCTTGAATGGTTAAATTCTTTCAAGTGGCACATTTCATGCACAATAATATAGTCCTGATGCTTCTGTGGCAAAAAAACTATCTTATAATTAAAATTAAGATTTTGCTTGCATGAACAACTCCCCCAACGGGTCTTTTGATTTTTAACAAAGATTTTATTAAAGGAGAATCCGTAAACTTTGTTATAAAATCT
>PCWC01000073.1:338-3137 GCA_002787175.1 Parcubacteria group bacterium CG11_big_fil_rev_8_21_14_0_20_39_22
CTAAATATTCATTATGGGAGAATGTGCGAATCGCTTTACTATCAACGCTTTTGAAAAAGCGAATTTTATCCCACACCCACTGTTTTTTATCGAAAATGAATTTCTCAATCAGTGATTTCTGAACTCCAAAAGGAATCGTGATAACAACACTACCGTCGCAATAAACGGCAAGTCGCATCCTTTTAGCCCTCTTACTTTTTTTAATTTTGTATAAAATTTTCTTCTCCATAACCTATCTCCACTCTCATCATTTTTACAACCCCACCTCGCAAATTTCCACCTCAATCTCAATTCTAACAATATTTCTTCAACCTTTAATTGCAAAAGTGGTACAATACGGAACATGGGAGTAAAAAGAAACATATGGTCCGCGCGGGATGTGAGAATGATGACACTTTATATCATAGGACTTGCGAGTGCCGTGCTTGCACTTCTCTGGCTCGCGAAGCCGGAGGCGATTGTGGCAATGTTTATATTTGAGCTTTCTTTTATTGCAATCGTGGTCGGTGTATTTTGGAAATTTGCAAAAAAGAACAACCTGTCGTTTCGCGATGCTGGCTTCCAGCCTATCAGCTTCAAATGGATTATGCTTAGTATCTTAGCCGGATTTAGCGTTCTCTTTTTAGGAGGCGCTGTTGTAAAAATTATCAGTCCATTACTCGGTATATCCGGCAATACGTCTTCCATCAAAGAAATGCTTGATACCGGCTTTATAAGCGACTCAATGTGGGTCAATCTGATTCACTTCAAGCTTATGGTCGCGTTTTTGATCCCCATATCCGAAGAGCTATTTTTCCGAGGTGTACTATTTAAATACTTCAGACAAACCCGCCCGTTTGTTTTTTCAGCAGGAGTAAGCGCGATTATATTCGCAGTTTTGCATATCACACCACCGCTTATCATATTTGCGTTTCTTTTAGGACTTACAAGCGCATATGTATATGAAAAAAGCGGTTCATTATTCTCCCCTATTATCGTACATGCTGTAAACAACAATTTTATAGCATCAATACTCCTAATGGCACTTATGTCATAAAACAACATCCCAACATTCTGCGCGCCCATCCGAAGCTTTCCTTGACCCGCCATAGCTTTAGCGGAGGAGGGCAGAATGTTGGAATGTTAGAATGTTTTCATGAACCTGAGAAATGATTTGCCGTACGGCGAGAGCGAGTGCGTCACTTGGCGACCACGGTAATATTTATTTAAAAGTCCCGCCTGGGCAATAGACTTGGTATGCTGAGATATGGTTTTAAAATTTGCCTTTAGCTCATCCGCGATTCTCTCAACCGTAATTCCATCATTTTTCCCAACTACGAATAAAATATCAATCCGCCGATGGTTGGCCGCTCCTTTAAAATAACGTTCTAACTGTTTTGATGTCTTGCTCATGATTCTAAAATAACACATCTCCCACAATATTCCAACATTCTGCAGAATGTTGGAATATTGTGGGACTGAATTGTCTGCGGGTAGGTCGTATTATCCCTCTTCTACTATTTTTCATAATCCGGATACTGTTCGTGCGCGGTGCCGATATCCCCCTTGTGTAATCACAACGTAAAAAACGACCCGACGATATGTCGGGTCGTTTTGAAAATGTAGGTTTTTGTTTTTAGTCTTTAAGACAATTAACCACAATTTTCTTCAAATCCTGAAACCGACCTTGCCGATAAAAGCGTTGTAACATTGCGATAAATAGAACCGGGAAATCTTTGTGTAGTGCCGTAATTATTTTTGGTAAACAAATTTATCACCTATTATTTGCAAAAAATGGGTGAATTTATGCCAAAAACTGCCCAAATCCACCCGTTTTTAGCAGAAAACCACCAAATATCCGGATCTAAAATTTCACACGGTCTTTCGGTAAATCCTCACGCAATGCCATATTTTTTAGTTATATTTTAAGTTATCCACTTTTTTATTGAAATTTACCTCTAGATATGCTAATCTTTGATTACGACCTTTCGGTCGTCCTGCCCGTGGATTCGGGTTTACGATCCGCAAGGTCTGGCCCTAAAAGGTCAGATTTTTGCTTTTTCTCGGCGATATACATCTTAATATCTTGAGCATTTACAATCTTGCCGTTAAATTCGACTTCTGTAGCCAGTGCTGTTTGTATATATCCACCTTTGATAAGTAACGTCTTCTTCTTTTGTGTTGTTCTAAGATATCTAATTAGGTGAAGAAAATCCGAATCTCCGGAAAGAAGACAAAACGTATCATAATGTCCTGCGAGTCGCACGGCATCAACACTGATTTCTACGTCAAAATTACATTTTGGTATGAGAATATACTTTCCGGCACGGTCAGTTTTTACCTCCCTTGTGTTAATCAGCTCTTCACCGTCCGACAAATAATGACGTATCATCTGCATCGGTTTTGTGAAGACCTTGCTTTTGCCAAATACCCGTCTTGCGACTCTGATAAAATCTTGGGAACCCTGATTGCTCGGGTTATGCCCGTAGTAGAAACGAATATCAGCGGAAAATGACTCAAGTAAACTCTTTAGTTTTTCGAGATTGATTATCAATTTTTGACCGTCGGAAAGCAATTCGCCATTTTCGTCCCTATCGTCTTCCGAAAACCAATGGTTTACGTTTCCAAAGTCAATAAAAGCCAAAATCTTCCCGAAGGAATCGTCAATTTTGAGCGTGTCTCTAACGGTTTTCTTTTTTAGTTCGTGTAAGTCCATTTTAAATTCTTCCAGTAAATCAAGAACCCTGGGCTTACGCCACAGGGTATGAAGACAGACGCTACGCGTCTGTCAGTCAAAGAGCGTAGCTCTTTGACCCGCAT
>PCWC01000100.1 GCA_002787175.1 Parcubacteria group bacterium CG11_big_fil_rev_8_21_14_0_20_39_22
GCACCACGGACTGAGAAAAGATAGACGCTTTAGAGTGATTAGTGAGTTATTGAGAAAAGGATAAATAGCCCCCGAAAAGTTTCTATACTCCGAAAATGTGGTATAAAATGGAGAGGTAGGGTTTTGTACTTTGAGAGCAGGTGGTCATAGCCAAAAGGGGCTTCTAAATAGGCACTTTTTGGCTATGACTACCGTGTTGGTTGTCTTCTGGCATATACAACAGCGAAAAAACCAAAAAAAAGAAAGGAACTCTGATGAGTATCATCGGAACTTTGCCGGGTGATTGCCTGGCTGGTCTCCATGCTGACACCTATCGTCTCACACTCGACTTTGAACGCAACGAGCACGGACATATCGTGCTCACGATCATTGGCACCGACCACAGCGGCGCGCAGGAAATTGAGCGGCTCACTACCACCAGATTCTATATAAGCGACTGGGCAAAATCTTGCCTCCTCTCCAAAGGTGATGATGGTTATGACAAAAAACACCGTCTCGTCGCCGGACAGCGGTACAAGGTTGCGCTCATGCCCACGAAGGAAATCGAGGATGACTCTGACCGCACGACCGAGGCCCTGCGCAAGCGCGGTATTAAGAAGTATGGCTACGGGAAACCGCTCGCCGGTATCGTTCCAAGGATCCGTGAGGTTGTTTCTAATCAACTGATGGAGAAAATGGGATTCCGGTATATCGCCGCACCCCACGACATCATCACGGATTCCGGCGGCCTTCCGGGCGTGATCGGCGCTTACCTGGGCGATGACGGGAGTTTGCTGTTTGCGTACTGCGATCATCCCGGCTCTAGGTGGAATGTCGGCGGTGCGTTCGCGTTTCTCGCAAGTTAGTTCTCAAAAATAATGTAACTTTGAACTTCTTGTTTACTTTGACCTTAGTTCCTCAACCGCCCATCATTCGTGATGTGCGGTTTTTGTTTAGGGCGGTAGCTAAATTTTGATAATCTGACTTTATTCTATATAATAAAAAAATGAATTACCATCCAAATCAAAAGACGTTGGAAAAATATGCCAACGTGCTTGTAAACTTCGCTCTCGGTGGCGGAAAGGGTATTAAAAAAGGCGACGTAGTACATTTGGTTGTATATGAGTATGCCAAACCACTTTATGTCGAGCTTAGAAAAGCCGTCTGGAAAGCCGGCGGGCATGTCATCTCCGATTATCGACCGGACAATGGCGACAGGATGCCTATTGAAAAAGATTTCTATCTTTATGCCAAGGAGCATCAATTGCAATTTTTTCCAAAAAAATATTTGAAAGGTCTTGTGGACGAGGCACATCACACGGTTTTTGTATTGTCGGATACCGACAAGCAAGCACTTAAAGGAATACCGCCGGAGAAAATAATGCTTCGAGGTATGTCGTTTAAGCCCTATATGGATTGGAGAAACCAAAAGGAAAACAAGGGACTATACACTTGGACAATCGCTCTCTACGGCACGCCCGCTATGGCAAAGGAAGCCGGCTTGTCCGAACGAGAATATTGGAAGCAAATAGAAAGGGCGTGTTTTCTTGATAAAAAAGATCCGGTTAAAGAATGGAAATCGGTTTATAAAGAAATACAAAAAACAAAAGAGAAGCTAAACAAATTGCGTCCGGACAAGCTCCATATTGTCGGACATGATGCCGACCTTTGGATAAAATTGGGTCCGGAGAGACTTTGGATGGGCGGTGGTGGAAGGAATGTTCCGAGTTTCGAGCTTTTCACTTCGCCCGACTCGCGAGGGACGGAGGGATGGATAAGATTTAATCAGCCACTCTATCGATACGGCAATCTTATTACCGGCGTGGAGCTTTGGTTTGAAAAAGGAAAAGTCGTAAAGTCAAAAGCCAAGAAAAACGAGAAAGTGCTAAAACAGATGATAGCGACAGAAAATGCCGACAAGGTTGGAGAATTTTCGCTTACAGACAAGCGACATTCAAGAATAGATAAATTTATGGCGGAAACACTTTTTGACGAAAATATGGGCGGTCCAAACGGCAATACCCATCTCGCTCTCGGCAAAGCGTATCACGATTGCTATGATGGTGACCCATCAAAAGTCTCTAAGAAACAGTGGCAAAAAATGGGTTACAACGACTCGTCAGTGCATACCGACATCGTCTCGACAAGTCCTCGTACGGTTTACGCTTATGACAAAAAAGGCAAGGAGACGGTGATATATAAGGACGGGAAGTTTATTTTGTAAAAAATAATATGGGTTTGGAAATATTTTTAATCTTAGTAGCCGGGATTGTGTTTGGGATTTGGGCTGGTCGGCGGGTCAAAGGTGGTGCAGTTTTGCGTGTGAAAGAGAAAAGTATTATCGAAAAACAAGCACGGGAAAAGAGTGCTAATTTGGAAAAGGTAATTCGTCTTTTTGATACAAAAAAAGAAGTTAGAAATAATGATGTTGAAAAAGAAATCAAAGTCTCTGATGCTACAGCTACTCGGTATCTAAGTGAGCTTGAAAGTAGTGGTAAGATAAAACAAGTCGGCGATGTGGGGCAAGGTGTTTATTATGTTCTAAAATAACGGTTAAAATGGCGAACGGCTCAACGGACGATGTCGCCCAGCCGTTCGTTTAAATAGATGTTAGGAGAAGAATAGGTGTTAGCTTTTAGGTTTTAGGTGTTAGGAAGAAAGGAAGAATAGAGGGTTTAAGGTAGTCTGACTAACTCCGCTGCGGAGTTAGTCGGGACTGTAAAATAAAGTGTGTCTGATAACATAGAGTAATCTATCAATTAATCAGACAAAAATGAAAAAGAATCTAAAAACAAAAACTAG
>PCWC01000004.1:0-828 GCA_002787175.1 Parcubacteria group bacterium CG11_big_fil_rev_8_21_14_0_20_39_22
TGCGATTGATAACATTTCCTTTACCTGGGATTCAATCGACAAAGCTTGCTTCTCGTCTGATTCGGTTGATTTACGAGCATATAAGACGTATCGAATCTTTATCCGAGGAACTTCAGTCTTAACCCCGAAGTTATTTATATATTGTGTCTCCATACATATATTGATGACGCACTTTGAGCTATCTGCTAAGCACTCGTTGTTGGCAACGTGTTGGCAACTTCCCTTAGCAAATCTATAAATCAGCGATACCATTCCAATCGATAGCAAAAATTGCTATCATGAATGTTACAAAGGCCTAAACCCTTCGGGGCATGGTTCATAAGGAAATCCTACGCGAATAAAAACGGCCACATAAGCCGACACTTATTCGCGTAGGTCTGCACCCGAAAGGGAGGCAGGGTAATTTCGAAAGAAGTTTCCGCCGGTCTTGTGTGGCCTTTTTTGTTACCCAAGATCGGAGTTATTCAAAAACCTACGCGAACAATATGAACATACACACAGGTCATTTAGACCTTTTTGAGATATATAAATTTGTAGCTACACATCCAAAATTTGTCTCGGGTAAAAATGGAGACATGGGAGAATATACCAAACTGGTGGCTACCATAGTCGAATCAATTCCTAAACAAGCAGGGTGGTATTTGTGGGGCCGTTTTAACGATGTCGGATTTTGGGAAACAGTGTACCTGGGAAAATCAGGCAACAAGAAAACATCGTCGCTCTATGCGCGTATTAAAGAGGAGTTGCTTGATGAACGAAATGCATTTTGGGCAACCGTTTATGGATCAGAACCAACCGAACGACAATTTCAGAAGATATACAAGAATA
>PCWC01000004.1:859-2582 GCA_002787175.1 Parcubacteria group bacterium CG11_big_fil_rev_8_21_14_0_20_39_22
ACGGAATGTTCACTTTATCGTGTGGCTTGGAGTTGATGAAATAAGTGAAGATGAAATTAGAGCTGATGAACAAACTCTAATCACACTATACAGACCCGCAGTAAACATTCAGCGAGTGAGCTATCCTCCGCATACTAAAAACACTGAGAATATTCTCAAATCTATAGATTCCGAAATACAGAAAATTTTGAAGTGATTACTTACTGCTAAGATATTTAGAAATTTTCGATGCCGTAGCAATTCGATTTTCTTCTGTGAAATCCACGCTTGTTAAACCAAGTTCCTTGATGATCTCATCTGCCTCAGCTTCTCTGTCAATCTTTTCAGGAATCTCTTCCTTTTTAAACTTTGGATGACGGAGCGTTAACCAAAAGCGAATTGCCTGAAAGTGTTTCTCTTTGATAAGGGACAACAGTTGACCCTCTGTTAAGTCATTCATTGATTCCTCCCCCTCTGCAAGAGCATCTTTCATTAACGATGCGAAGTATGGATCTTCATTTCGCCAACGATACACACTGTTGCGAGATATACCTGTTCGTTTGCATGCCACCTGAATTATTGGTATCTCCCGAAGCTCATCCAGAAATTTATCTTGTATCCGATCCTTTTTCATCCGCAATTACCTTGGCCTTTATGCCAGTTAGTTTCTCGAATCGTCTGATTATCAGATCGCAGAAAGTCGGTTCGAGTTCGACCAGAAATGCCCGACGTTTCAGTTGTTCGGCGGCGATAAGAGTACTTCCCGAACCTCCGAAGCTATCAAGAATGATGTCGCCAGGCTTTGTGCATCTTCGGACGGCTTTTTCGTGTAGCTTTGGTGGCTTACTTGTCGCGTGTTCGTACTCATTGCCAGGAAGTCGCTTTACCGCCCAAACATCAATGTGATCCAATGTATCTGATATAAGGGCGTTACCATTTCCAATGTCATCGTTCATTAATTCATTGAACGCCTGGAATGCTTTTGAGACATAAGGCTTTCCACGAACGCCATACACGCACGGTTCATAGCATTTATTAAACGCTACGCCAGGTGTGGGGTTATGTCCGTTCTTAACCCAAATACATACACGCTTATTCTCAATTCCGAGTTCACGATAGAGCATCTGCATGAGCCAAATATACGATTGATCACACCAATAGAAGACATGAACGTCATCTTTGGCGACAGACAAAGCGGTTTCCATACTTCTTTTTATCAGTGTTCGATATTCTTCGTCGGTACGGCTATCATTAACTTCTCCGCCATAATTCGCTTTTCCACCAACGCCTTTATCATAACTAACACCGCCATGAAGATTATAGATTGGATCACTATATATCGTCGACACTTTTTCATCTCCGAGAAGTTTTCTCAATACTTCAGGGTTCGTGGAGTCTCCGCAAAGCAGTCTATGTGTTCCGAGTTCAATAAGGTCCCCGAGCTTTGTGATAGGGGTTGTGATTTCCTTAATCTCCTCATCTTCATTGAATTCATCATCTTCAACATCCAGATGATCAGCCCAAGCAGAATTGAGTTCATCTGCGCCGAACCCTATATCAAGAAGATCATCAAGGTTAAAATCTTTTAGCAGATCAAAATCCCAATCGCCGTCGTTGGTATTACTTTCAAGTGCGATTTTTTCGCGTTCTTCCTTGGTGAGAGGTCTACTGGGGATCAACACTATCACTTCGGTAATTCCAAGCTCCATGAGTGCTTTTCTGCGTTGATTTCCCGATAGGATCG
>PCWC01000004.1:2695-2837 GCA_002787175.1 Parcubacteria group bacterium CG11_big_fil_rev_8_21_14_0_20_39_22
TCTGCACGCCATGTAAGCGGTGCTGATGTGTTATTAGACATAATGTGTGTTTGCTAAATGCTAGTAATCGCATTTCCACACAAATATAAAAACCCGCGCGAAAATGCGTTTACGTTTTCAAACACATCGTCGTGCGGGCATT
>PCWC01000004.1:2933-3075 GCA_002787175.1 Parcubacteria group bacterium CG11_big_fil_rev_8_21_14_0_20_39_22
GCGACAGATTTTGTCCCTTTAGAAGTTCGCTTACTCCTAAGCAGTTTACTGGCTTTAGACGCCACCTTCTTACCAGTTGTCTTTGGGTGGGCCATGTGCTTTTTAGAGAATTAAGGGGTTAATAATGACGACCTGGGAGAAT
>PCWC01000004.1:3162-3304 GCA_002787175.1 Parcubacteria group bacterium CG11_big_fil_rev_8_21_14_0_20_39_22
CGCCAAAAATAAGAGTATAATAATATTGTTATGCCTAGAAAAGACAGCAACGTGCTCACAAAAACCCAAAAAGAGACATTGGACGCGATCCAGCGTTATATTTCCTCACACGGAGAATCTCCAACGCTTTCAGAATTGGCGG
>PCWC01000011.1 GCA_002787175.1 Parcubacteria group bacterium CG11_big_fil_rev_8_21_14_0_20_39_22
GCGCACTTGCGAGGAACAGCACCGCACCTAGGCATCTAGGCGCGAGTAGCCCTAGCGGAAATGCCCGAGGCGGATGCCGAGGGTGACACCCCGTGCTCTGACGAACCACTAGCGAAGAAATAGAGCACGAGGCACCGCATTGTGGTAGCCGCCGCTTCCTGTCTCAACAGGAAGCCCGACCGAGCCCCGTTTCCGCCCATTCAATTTCAAAAAGAATCCCCCCGCGAAAAAGAAAAAGCATGGACGAGCGGAAACGGGGCGAGGGCGGACGCGCCGACCAGCGGGAGGCGCGGGGCGGCGTTCGTTGGGTTCGCATCACCACAGAATCGGAGCGTACGAAAAAAATCTCAAGCCACCACGCACGCGGAGCGTGCGAAGTTAGTCGGCATTTTGGACAAAGTAGGTTCTAACCGAGTACAATAGAGACACCAAACGATACTTCCGCTTGCGAAAGTGTATGGTAAAGATATAAATTACTTTTTATGAAAAAAATTCTCATCTCATCACTTTTCTTGCTAACTCTCGCTTTTGTCGGTCCATCTCCGGCGTTAGCACAGACAGATGCCGGGCCGACGCCGGGCAGTTTTTGGTACGGAATCACTACTACTTTTGAAAACGTAAATATCTTTTTCACCTTTAACTCCGAGAAAAAAGCGGAAAAGGCGTTGGGCTACGCGGAGAGGCGGTTAACACAGGCAAAAGCCGCCGCAGAAAGCAAAAATTCCAAAGCAGTTCAAATCGCACTTACAAACTACGAATCAAAAATAAATCTCGCGTCGGAATCGTCAAGAAAGATAAAGGACAACGAGCGTGCCGAGAAATTACTTACATCAATCGCGGACAATACTTCAAGACATCAGGAAGTGCTGTCTGGTGTTTTAGAAAAAGTTCCCGAGGAGGTGCGAGAAACGATAGTGCGAGCAATTGAAACTAGCAAGCGAGGTCAGGAAGAAGCGACACAACAAATTGCCGAGCTGAAAAGTGAAATTGAACAATTGCGACAGGAGATTGCCGAGTTAAAAATCAAGAATGAAAACCAAGAAAACGAACAGGGTGATTCAAATTTTGACGCCGCGAAACAAAAACCTCTTAATCTTGATGATTACAAAATTGACGAATTGAAGAAGGATGAAAATGAAAAGGTAGAGCAGTATATACAACAGTTAACTGTAATAAAAAATGAAATTGACAGTTTGAATGACGCTGGACTTGGAGTGAAGAAAAAAATGATGGACTCTGAAATAAAAGTTTCTGATTTCAGAATAGAAAAACTAAACGCATTAGCTGACTTGTCTCCCTTAGAGATTATTACGAAAACATATGAAGAATTGATTGCAATTGAAGAGATACGGAAAAAGAATACAAGTTTCTTTTTATCGGATTCTCTTCTCGATATTTACCTCTATTCGTTAGAAGTTGGAAAAGTTATCACATCTTTTGAAAATGGAGATAGTGATGATATCTTCACAAACACAGAGCGTATTATAGATCAACACAAAGACAGGATTGAAGCGATGAAAGTAAAATCGGAGGCGGCAATTGAATCTGCAATTGCGGAAAATAAGGCATACGCACAAGAGTTTTTGTTGAGAATGGAAAGTACAAACAGTTTAGCAGATAGGTATAGTTCAGCATTATCAGTATTGCAGGAAATTGAAGAAGCGAGAAAAGAGATAGAGCGCATAACGACACCCACATCACAGGAAAGCTATTACATTCCAACTTATTTCCCTACAACTGAACCAAAATCAAGCACGGGCAGTCTTACTTGTAAGTACCCAACAAACAAATACATCCTTGTCCCCGGTAAAGGTTGGCAAGCGGTAAAACAGTGTAACGATGGCAGATACATCGAAGCAGATAAATATGTGCCAGACACCAGCAATATGACACCGCAGCAAATTTGCGATATGAGAAAATCAGCATGGCTGAGTCAAGACGCACTAATTCTTCCAGGGCCTGATTGTAGCGACCTTGGTTTGTAAACAATCTTTATGGATGTTCACAAAAAATTTATTGACGTGTTGATTCGTGAACGGCAGGGTGTTCTTTACAATTTTATATCTGACGCGAAAGACGGTCTTGGGCTAACATCAACATCAAATAATTTTTTTCAACAACTCGATCAAATTCTTTACACAATAAATTATCTGGAAAAGCTTGATTTAATTAACATCCAAAAAAATAGTGACGGGTTATTTATAGGGAATTTTTTCGATGGATATAAATCAGAGGAAACGGAGGGCGAAATATCGGCCTTTCTTTATTTACAAGAAAAAATGGAAGAAAGAAAGTCCTGGTGGATTGAAATAAACCCCGGCCTTTTCCGGTATAAATCAAACGGGTATAAAACAGACGAAGAAAAGCAGGAATATAAACACCTGTGGCTTACTGTTGGTAGCGTTATTTTGACGGCTATTCTAACAGGATTGTTTACAAAATTATTTGATATTTATCTTTAGAAAACAGTTGGGTTGCTGCGCGGGAGCGGGTTGGTGGGGCAAGCACAAGAACTACTACGAACGTCACCGAAGCCACAGAGCGAACACGAAGCAAACACCGAGCAGGCATCGCGACCCGCCAGCTGGCGGGGAGCGGCCTATGCGAGGTGATTGCGAAGTGTGAGCGGACTTCCGAACTACCACAAAACACGGAGAGGAAGCGCCTCGCACCGACGCAAACGACGGAAGAAAGGGCGGACAGAATATCACCACTTTGCTATACTCAAATTACAAGCCCTTTCTGGAG
>PCWC01000051.1 GCA_002787175.1 Parcubacteria group bacterium CG11_big_fil_rev_8_21_14_0_20_39_22
GTTTTAGATAATTAAAGAAATACCTTTAAACAGAGCTGTACTTTATCATATTCAGCCCCCGAAAAGTTTCTTTAGCCCGAAAAGTACAATCCATGTCTCTTTCGCATTGGACAGTACTCAACTCCGTGATATCCTTAAAGATATAATTTAAAAAAAACAACATGACACAAAAAAACAAAAACATTATCGGATGGATTATCGGAATACTCGTAGTCGTACTTATAGTCGTGGGAATTATTTGGGCAGCTTCACGCCCAGGCAAGCTCGATGCTTTTGCTTCGTGTCTTGAAGAGAAGAAAGCAGTATTTTATGGTGCATTTTGGTGCCCCCACTGCCAAAATCAAAAAGCAATGTTTGGATCATCTCAAAGAAAGTTGCCTTATATCGAATGTTCGACTCCTGACGGCAAAGGACAACTACAAATATGCGAAGACAAACAAATAGACACATATCCGACATGGATTTTTGAAGATGGTAGCCGACTATCAGGAGAAATCTCACTTGAGCGATTATCTGAAGTAACTGGTTGCGAATTGCCACAAAATAATTAGGAGTTATTATAATATTATAAAGTATGCAAACTACATATATTGTAAATACGGCGCTGTCGAGCTTGACCTTAGTCGCCGAGATACTTGTTTTATTTCTAATTGTTTCACTTTTCTTAAAAAAGGATTCTGTCATAAGGCAAAAAACAGCAAAATGTTTACCGTGGCTTGCTTTTGCTACAGCTTTGATTGCCACACTGGGGAGTCTTACATATTCTGAAATAATAGGATACGAACCCTGTAAACTTTGCTGGCTACAGAGAATCTTTATGTATCCCTTGGCAATTATATTTGCCATAGCTCTTATAAAAAGAGAATTCGCTCGTATAATTCCCTACGCTCTCACGCTTTCAATACCTGGAATCTTAATCGCCATCTCGCATTATTACTTACAGATTACAGGAAGTTCGATATTCCCCTGTTCGGCGGTTGGATATTCGGCGGCTTGTTCGCAAAGATTTGTACTGCAGTTTGGACATATAACAATACCTTTTATGGCAATGATGGCATTTGCCGTAATTATTCTCTCACTTACCACCATCTACAAAAACAGAGAATCTTAAACCCTTCTTTGTCATTCAGTAATTGTCGTTATAAGTTATCGGTTATGTTCCATGTTCTTAGACATGGTACAATACACTCAATGTCAGATTCGGAAATAAAATGGGAAACACATGAATACAGGCACACTGAAAAACGTGCCGATTGGTATTGGGCGGTTTCTATCATCGGACTCTCTTTTGTAGTGGTAGCGGTTATGTTTTCAAGTATCTTATTTGCAGTAGTGATACTTCTATCGACTTTTACACTTATGCTTTTAGCGTCACGTAAGCCAAACTGGGTGGAATGTTCGCTAACACAAAAAGAAGTTCGTTTTGGAAAAGATGCTTACCCTTATACTGATCTTGAATCTTTTTGGATTGAAGATGGCGACGGTGAACCGCGCATAATATTTAAGTCAAGACACATCCTATCACCGTTTATAGTCGTACCACTTGAAGGAGTGAAGACCGACTTGGTTCAAAACCATCTTCTTAATCATCTCGAAGAAGAAGAGCATAGCGAACCGGTATTGCAGAAAATGATGGAATGGCTTGGTTTCTAAGAACCTGTCTCCAATCTAATCGTAAGCGTACATTATAAAAAGTGACGCAGAAAGACGAGAAAAATATCTAAAAACTACAGAAGGCAAAATATTTCTTAGAACCTATCCACTATCTCGTGGTACCCGGTCAAGAAACCCTTATTTTTGAGCGAAAAACAAGTCGGAGTACGAGGCATAATGAATTATGGTGAGTACGAGACGAAGTTTTGCAGCCAAAAATAAGGGTTTATGGACTGGGGGAAGATAGTGGATAGGTTCTTGGACAACAAATCAGAGATACTTTAGTTGGGGAAAATATGGTATAACATCCCTACACGCTCCCGTAGTTCAACGGATAGAATACAAGTTTGCGGAACTTGCGATCCAGGTTCGATTCCTGGCGGGAGCACAAATTCAAGCGGAGCGAAGAATTTGTGCTCCCGAGCAAGGCAACTGCTTGCCTTGCGGACAGGAATCGAAAAGTTTGAGCTTATCGCAACGAGTCCTGAGTCAGCGAAGGACGAAGTGAGATGCGAAAACTGTACAGGTTCTGTAAGAACCGATAAGCGTACTCGCGGTCCTGGTAGACGAACAAAGGAGGAAAAAACTGCTTTGCTTTTCCCTCCCTTGTCCGAGCCGAAGACATGTTTCCCTCCTACCTCCCCTCTTCCCCACCAACCAAAACAGCATTCCCTCTTGAGATAAAGATCATTATGACAATAAGTGCTACCGCTCCCGCCCATTGAGTCATCGTCAAACTTTCATTTAAAAAGAAGTACCCGACAAATAACGCAGACAATGGCCACGTTAATTCAAGTATTGTCGACCGTGACGCCAAGACCCCTTTCAGACCGTAATAGTAAATCCATAAAGCTACGAGCCCGGTGGAAAATGTTATGCCAATCAAATATTTCCATTGATTAACTTCAATATCCATAATCGGCCCCGGGGACTGTAAAATAAAGTGTGTCTGATAACATAGAGTAATCTATCAATTAATCAGACAA
>PCWC01000061.1 GCA_002787175.1 Parcubacteria group bacterium CG11_big_fil_rev_8_21_14_0_20_39_22
AAATATTATCAAGCGGTTCTCTGGAGGATTTTCTTAAAATTACCGAACGGTTTGAAATCGATATTGCTGAATTTCGGGAGATGGCTAAACAAGTAGCAGAAAAACAATTATTAGGAGGTTCTCTGGAGGATTTTCTTAAAATTACCGAACGGTTTGAAATCGATATTCAGCAACCAGAATTCAAAGATATTTTCACTGCAGCCACTCTTTTTTGCAGAGTAGAGATAAATGACCCTGTTATTTCAGAGTTAATCTCAAATGATTTAACGGAGCTTGATTTGAAAAGATTGTTTGTATTGGTTCAAGAGAAATCTCCTGAATGGCAAGATGAGCAGACAATTGCCGGTCCCTTTCAGGCAGGGGCAGAAACTTTCGGTTATAAACGGATGCTTGAGTATATAAAGCGAGATAACTTGAGTCTTCACGATGCCGTACATACTTTTCGTGATGTCTTGGAATTATTTAGGGCATCTGGCCTTGGTGAATCAGAATTTTACGGGCAAGTGCTACAGCAAGTCAGAATGGATGATCGTGAATATTCAGAAGGTACTGCTCATCACCACTTAAACGCAATTGCGCAAACAGCCAATAAAAATGTAGCCGAAGTAATTGGAAAGGTGCAAGAATATAAAGAAATTGAAAGACTGCAAGAACTGGCAAAGACATTTAGCTCGCCGCAAGCAGTTTTCGCTTCTTGGATAAATCTAAAAAGATACAGCGAATTAGAGCAGCTACTCGGACAGACCGAAGTATTTGACGAATTAAAAAAATTGAAGGCAGAGGGCAAAGAAGCGTTGTATAAGTACATAGAAACACTTGCTTTTCACCCTGACAGCAAAGTCAACATGAGCGCTGTTATACAATTTTGGCGCGAACCGGAATCATTTTTGGCCGCTGAAGCATCTCATACTCCTTATGAAGTCCACAATCGAAAAAAACCTTCAAATTATATAAATATGCCGAATTTGGATCTCACTGCATCTGAGTTAAGAGATGCTTTGGTTGAGGGTAAGATGGACGGATTATCTGCCTTTACCCCCCTCGAAATACACTACATAATACCGATGGAGGAAATTAAACAAGAGCCGTTGCCTGATTTAGTAAACAAAGCATTGGGGTCAAATAAAAAAGGAATTGAGGGAGTGGCGAGAAATTCAAAGAAACTATTTAGTGAACTTGGAAAATTGTTAAAACCGCATGGTTTAAGCGTAGTTGATTACATACAAGGTAAGGTCTTGCCAGAAGGGATTGATCTTTCGCACCAGATTGAAACCCTCTTGTATGATCGTGATTTTGGCATGGAAAGACCTCTTGTTAAAACAAGAGAGTTTGTGGCTCGAATTAGTAGAAAGAGTGATCCGGAAGGAGCTATCGCTGGAGACGATACTGTAAATTGTATGCCGTTTGGAGATGGAAAAAATACAGTATACACATTTAATCCAAATACTGCACAGTTTGTTATAAGACTCGTGAAGGGTGACGGAAAAGAACGAACAATCGCACAAAGTGTACTAACCAAAGATATGAATGTAAAAGTTCCTATTCCTGATCTTATCACAAAATTACAACAGGAAGGTGGGCACCTTGAAGATATTCTGCCCGCGGATATTTTATCTACTGCTCCAGTCTATGTCGCCTGCGACAATGTGGAAGTTACCCCAAATTATTCGGATGAAAAACACCAACAGATTATAGAAACAATATTTCGAGATTTTTTCCGCGAATACATGAGTCGTTACGCTACAAAGGAAGGGCTAGATACAAAAAAGATGCCGATTGGTCAGGGGTATACGGACGCGCTTTCTCAGTTGCCTATCGAGATGAACACTTTTGCCCCACAGGCTCCTGTAAGTTACTCGGATAAGACGGGACCGAATGTATATATGCTTGATCTTACAAGCGAAAAAGGTCTGGATCTGATTTGGCAAAAAGATATCAAGGAATCAGAAGTTAGAAAACGAACAGAAGTAGCTTTGCCAAAAATCAAAGGATTAGGATATTTGACTTTCGAAGATACTCTAAAAGTCGGATATATTGAAGGTAAAGCTTATTCTGACAATCAATCGTTGATGCAATTTCTATTCAATGTGGAAAACGGATTGATTGCTAAAGACATTAACAACTCTGCAAAGGATCGTCCAAACATGAGTCTTAAGTATACAGATGGTAATGGCCAAATGAGAGGTTACCTTCTCTCATGGGAAGGGAAACTGGCCGACGAGAATGTTGAAAATAACGCTGAGGAATTTTTTGGTCAGCCATGCGTGTATATCATTGATGTTGCTTCCGATAAAGAAAATCGCATGGCCGGTGGCAGATTAATACAAGGATTTGCGGAATTGTACAAAAGGAATTATCTTGATAAGGGAAATGCCGTTCCGATTTTCGCACAAGCACGGGAAGCAACCTCGTATCAAATAGTAAAACAACAATTAAATAAACTTGGAAAAGACGCTGGATTTAATTTTGAATTGGTTGAATTACCGACATACGAAGTTGGAGAAGATGTGATGCACCCAATTATTATTCGCCCCACATCTACTAGAACATAGCCCGCCGAAACCCCCGCCCGAATTCCCCAAAAAGAAAACAGCGGAGCAAGCGGAGGATTCCTCCCCAAACCCCTCCTCCTCCGCTTGCGACTTCC
>PCWC01000022.1 GCA_002787175.1 Parcubacteria group bacterium CG11_big_fil_rev_8_21_14_0_20_39_22
GCTTCTAGTTTTTGTTTTTAGATTCTTTTTCATTTTTGTCTGATTAATTGATAGATTACTCTATGTTATCAGACACACTTTATTTTACAGTCCCTTTCAGATTCCATCAGGAGCGCCATATTCAGAGACAAAATACGGACGATAAGTTACAGTATATTTATACCTACTTTCTTTGTAGTGGTCGGAGCTGGAACAGATGTTGGTGTGTTTTTTCGTGGCGATGTAAAGGAGACTGGTTTGATTGTCGCGTTGGTAGTAATCGGTTCTATTGTCTCTAAATTTGCAAGCGGGTTTGTGGGCGCTCGTATAGTGGGATTTAATCCCACAGAGGCACTCTTGTTCGGCGTGTCATCTATTCCACAACTCTCAACAACGCTCGCCGTAGCCTTCTCTGCTTTCTCTTTTGGCTTTATCGATCAGACGCTTGTGACTGCCATGGTTACTCTGTCGGTGGTAACGGTACTGATTAGTCCGACACTCTTGTCTATATTTTGGCAACCGTATCCGTCAAACCTCCACCGCTTCAATACCTGTCGTACCCAAAGCGGTACAAGAGGCGGAAGGCAGTCACAACAAGCAATAGACAACCCTGGAACCATACTACGCATAACTCCACTACGCTACAGATTCACAGTGCAGGCATAAAACAAGATAGGTGATAGCTTTTAGCTGATAGGAAGAAAATAGAAAGTTTTAATTAGATAATTTCCAAATGGATTTTATTAGTTGAATTCTTTCCTTTATTTTCTCCTAACAGCCCGCCTACTCCCGACCATCGGGAGAGCTCGCAGGCTAACACCTATTCAACCATCTCGAATGCAACTCATCTCCTTTATACGGCTTTAGAGTAATTACAGAAATAGAGTCGCTGAGATTTCTCTTCTTAAGCTCGAGATCGATTTCTTCTTTGAGAATATCCTGATCATAGCCAAGAGCTATAATATTTGGCTTAACTTTATCCAATACATCCCAGGAACCCTGTTTTTCATCACCAGCGATGGCTCTATAGCCATTATTTAAGGCGGAAATGCCCTGTAGGCGTTCTTTTAGGAATAGGTGAGGATTTCGGCCCTTTAGCGCAAAAACAGCACTTTCCGGAGCCACAACCACAGTCAACTGTCCCAAGGATTCTGCTTGTTTAAGAAAATTTATATGACCCTCGTGTAAGTTGTCGAATGTCCCGAAAACTAAAACTCTTTCCTTTTTTTTATCTTCAGCCATTAAAATCATTGTAGCAGATTTGGAAAAAATTAAATGACAAAGTATAGTAAATCAAATGGACAAAAGACTTGTACTAAAGAAGGAATTTTTTAATCGTGGTGTCCTTAAAGTGGCACCCGAACTTATAGGTAAATACTTAGTTATAAAAAATAAAAACGGCGAGGAAAGATCATTTACGGTTGTCGAAGTGGAAGCTTATGATGGCGAGAAGGATTTGGCCTGCCACTCTTCAAAAGGAAGGACTGAGCGAACGAAAGTGATGTATGAAAGTGCAGGAAGATTTTATGTTTATCTGTGTTATGGAATGCACTATATGCTAAATATAGTAACAGGAGAAAAAGATTATCCAGCAGCGGTACTTATAAGAGGTATAGAAGGCTTCAATGGACCAGGTAAACTAACAAAAGCTTTAGGGATTGATAAAAAATTTAATGGAGAATTATGTTCTAAAAAAACCGGCTTATGGTTTGAAGATAGGGGATCGAGAATAAATAAGTCAAAAATCAAAAGAACAAAACGAATAGGGGTGGATTACGCAAAAGATTGGGCGGAAAAACCTTACAGGTTTGTTTATGAAATAGAGGAGGGAGAAAAAATTTAAATTAATTTATCTTGAACGGTAGTTTCTAACTTTGGCAATTTCATCTTCTCTTTGTTCTTTTTCTTCTTCCCATTTTCTCAGCCAGTTATTTCCCCTCTTTGGTTTTCCTGGAGTATCTAAAACTTCCGGATATTTTTCTGGATTCTCTACCGCATCACGCATTTTTTCCGCAAGTTCATTGTATTTATCAAGTTTCCTGTATTTTTCACCTCGAGGAAAATTTTCCATAATAGCGGATTACTTATCTGAAAGTAGAGACTCTACAACCTCTTTAACATCGCCACCGTCTGCTTTACCTTTTAGATCTTTCATAACTGCTCCCATAAGAATCCCTATTTTTGATTTGTCGGTAATCTGGAGTTCTTCTTTTTTAGTCTCGGCGATTTTTCGTATCTCTTCCTTCGACATTGATTCAGGTACATATTCTTCAAGTACCTTTAGCTCCTCTTTTTCGGATTCAACCAAGTCGGGCCTCCCTCCTTTTTCAAATTGATCTATAGAATCACGTCTTTGTTTTACAGCTCTTTTAATCACAACCATCGCTGTATCATCATCAATCTTCTCGTCTGGTTTTTTGCCACCATTTACAAGCTCATTGGTAAATGCAGAGAGTAAACCACGGAGAGTTGAGAGTTTGACCTTATCTTTTGACCGCATAGCATCCGCCATATCGGCTTTTATTTTATCTTGAATCATATATTTATATTATCACAACTCACTTTTGCCTGCCACGTTTAGTCTTGTCCAACGGTAAAAAGCAGTAAACGACCCCCGTGATTCCAACGGAAAAAGGAGCCGAAGTGGCTCCTTTCCCGGGATTTGT
>PCWC01000079.1:0-2209 GCA_002787175.1 Parcubacteria group bacterium CG11_big_fil_rev_8_21_14_0_20_39_22
TTGTGTTTTTTTAATCATGGTGTTTAAAAAATACCCAAAGTATGGCTCAACCGCAAGTTAGATTGTGTGTTTTAGGAGTACGTTTATGTACCTTATGCCAATTTTCATTTATTAACAGGGATGAGACACACTAATCTTTACAGACCCACCAAAGTTAAGTCATTTCCTTTAACAGGGGATGTTCCGGGCGGGGTTTCTTTTAGCAAAAAAGCCGCCTCCCTACGGGAGACGGCTTTCCCAAGTATTGTGTGTTGGCGGCTACCTACTCTTCCCAGCACTTTCCTTTCAAATTCTTTTTTCTGAACTTTTTAAAAAGAAAGTGCTGGGTACCATCGGCACTACGACACTTAACTGCTCTGTTCGGAATGGGAAGAGGTGTAACCGTCGCGTTTAGCCACCAACACACAATACTCGGTCAATTTTAAAGAAATGATTTACATAATCATTCCAGGTAACAGGATTACAAATATATGCTTGCAGATTCCCTAATAAGATTGGCGAATTAGTACACCTCGGCTCAATACGTTACCGTACTTACACCTGGTGCCTATCAACGTGATCATCTCTCACGAGCCTAATAATGATTCCTAATCTTGGGGTTGGCTTCCCTCTTAGATGCTTTCAGAGGTTATCCATTCCCGACATAGCTACCCTGCGGTGCCCTTGGCAGGTACAGCAGGTAGACCAGAGGTCAGTTCCTTCGGGTCCTCTCGTACTACGAAGAACTCCCCTCAAGAATCAACGCCTGCAGTAGATAGGAGACCAACCTGTCTTACGCATGATACCCATTATTACTAATGGCATTGGACTGTAACTTTCTCCGATTTATCGGAGATCCAACATTCAGTCTCTACGGGCATTACCGCTTCACGGAAATTTTCAATTTTGGAATTTTACAATTTTCAAAAAAAATTTGAAAATTGTAAATCGATAATTGATTATTCCGGCTTTGCCGGTAACTTCCCTCGGTATTCTCCTTTTGCATTGCAAAGTCGGAATTTACCGATATAAGTTGGCTTGATCACGCATATTGCTACACGCGACCGCCGTAAGTCGATTGCTTCTATACTTATTTCATAAACGAAAAGACCCGATTTTGTGTCAGTTATGTTTGGATTCAGACTGTCGATTAGCCAAACTTTTTATAAGTTTTTGACTTTATAAACTTCTATTTGTCGAGAATCTTCGCTTCTCGAC
Source organism: Parcubacteria group bacterium CG11_big_fil_rev_8_21_14_0_20_39_22 (assembly GCA_002787175.1). Taxonomy (GTDB): domain Bacteria; phylum Patescibacteriota; class Minisyncoccia; order Phycocordibacterales. The sequence continues at coordinate 1,198 of PCWC01000079.1, forward strand.
GGTCTGAACCCAGCTCGCGTATCACTTTAATTGGCGAACAGCCAAACCCTTGGGAGCTTCTCCGCCCCCAGGATGTGATGAGCCGACATCGAGGTGCCGAACACTGCCGTCGATTTGGACTCTTAGGCAGTACCAGCCTGTTATCCCCAGAGTAGCTTTTATCAGATAATCCCGGGCCGCATCTAACGCGTACCTTCGGTTCACTATGCTCTGCTTTCGCACTTGTTTGACACTTACGTCTCACAATCAAGCCGGCTTGTGCCATTACACTATCGGCACGGTTTCCATTCGCGCCTAGCCGACCTTAATAGACTCCTCCGTTACTTTTTAGGAGGATAGCGCCCCACTAAAACTGCCCACCAGATACTGTCTCCATACGTTTTTGCGTACGAGTTAGAACGTATATCAAGTAAGAGTGGTATTTCACTGACGACTCCATGTTCCCCGAAAGGAACACTTCAAAGTCTCCCACCTATGCTACGCATACAAAACATACGCTCAATACCAAGTTGCAGTAAAGCTTCTGGGGTCTTTTCGTCTAACTGCAGGTAACCGGCATCTTCACCGGTATTGTATTTTCACCGAGCGAGTCTCCGAGACAGTTGCCCAGTCATTACGCCATTCGTGCGCGTCGGAACTTACCCGACAAGGAATTTCGCTCTTCTATTCCTTTCAGCACAGAAGGACTCTATCTTCACCCTAATAAAAGGGTGTGCGACGCTGGTCTCTTGTTAGTCGCATATGACTAACTATGTATTGCTACATAGTAAGGTAGCAATAACGTAATGATTTAACTTTGTTTACTAAAAAATCTTATAACAGTCCTAGCCACTCAAAATTCGTCTTGCGACAAATCCTGAACCTTAGGACCGTTATAGTTACGGCCGACATTCACCAGGGCTTACATCAGTCAGCATATGCATCACGCTACGCGCGATGCAGACAAATTTTCAATTTACGAATTCTCAATTTTCAAATAAATCTCAATGTCCTAATTTTAAATTTAAGAATT
>PCWC01000079.1:2217-3734 GCA_002787175.1 Parcubacteria group bacterium CG11_big_fil_rev_8_21_14_0_20_39_22
TGATAATTGGAAATTCTGCACATCACATGCAATGTGATGCATACACCGCCGATGTTTGACCTTCTGGCATTGGTCAGGCGTCACCCCCTATACATCCTCTTACGAGTTCGCAGGGAGCTGTGTTTTTGGTAAACAGTTGCCAGGCATACTTTCGCTGCGCCCACCATCTTCCGAAGAAGATGGTGGGAAGCCTTATCCCGAAGTTACGGCTGCTTTTTTGCCGAGTTCCTTGGAGACCTCTCACTCGTTCGCCTTAGTCTTCTCGACTCGATCACCTGTGTCGGTTTGCGGTACGGTCTCATTACGTTTAACCTTAGAAGTTTTTCTTGGGAGGCACTTCACAAACGTTCCTTTACCCGTAGGTAAAAGTCCCGCATGCGTTTAAGATTTGAATTAAATCAGTATTCCGGATTTTCCTAAAATACATCTCTACCCGCACACAACATAAATCCAATAATACGCGTTTGCTTATTTCCTCCGTCCCTCCATCGGAACATAATGAGGTCACGGAATATTAACCGTGTGTCCATCGGGTCCGGCGTTCGCCATCCCCTTAGGACCGACTAACCCTTGGCTGATTGTCATCGCCAAGGAAACCTTGATCTTTCGGCGTCCGCCGTTCTCAGGCGGATTGCGGTTACTTGTGCCAACATTCTTACTTCCACACGCTCCAGCATGGGTTACCCCTTTGCCTTCATCGCAGAGTGGAATACTCTCCTACCGCTCCAGCCACACTACACTGTACTCCGTGCCAGCACGAAATCCACTGTAGTGAGGCCAAAGCCCTCAGTTTCGGTACTACGCTTAGCCCCGATTATCTTCGGCGCAAATTCTCTTAGCAAGTGAGCTGTTACGCTATCTTTAAATGATGGCTGCTTCTAAGCCGACATCCTTGCTGTCTAAGAAAATTCACCACCTTGTGATGCACTTAGCGTAAATTTAGGGACCTTAACTTGAGATCTGGGCTATTCCCCTTTTGACGAGTGGAGCTTAGCCCCCACCGTCTAACTGCTACGCTTTTAACTTTGGGTATTCGGAGTTTGATAGGAATAGCGAGCTTTCGCCCTGTCTAGTCCTTCCAGTGCTCTACCCCCCAAAGGAACACGTAACGCTAACCCTAAAGCTATTTCGGAGAGAACCAGCTATTACCAGATTCGATTAGCTTTTCACTCCTTACCACAAGTCATCCGATAGTGTTGAACGGCTAAACGGTTCGGGCCTCCAGTCGATTTTCATCGACCTTCGCCCTGCTCATGGCAAGCTCATCTGGTTTCGGGTCTCTATTATACGACGGTCTACCAAAAGGCAGACATACGCGCTATTAACACTCGGTTTCCCTACGCCTCCATCCTTTTTTAAGGGACTTAGGCAAGCCGAATAATAGAACTCGTTGGCTCATTCTTCAATAGGCACGCCGTGACGGATGCATCACGCTACGCGCGATGCAGACAAATTTTCAATTTACGAATTCTCAATTTTCAAATAAATCTCAATGTCCTAATTTTAAATTTAAGAAT
>PCWC01000079.1:3745-15159 GCA_002787175.1 Parcubacteria group bacterium CG11_big_fil_rev_8_21_14_0_20_39_22
TAATTGAAAATTCTGCACATCACATGCAATGTGATGCACCCGCTCCGACTCCTTGTAGGCATATGGTTTCAGGTCTATTTCACTGCCCTCACCGGGCTTCTTTTCACCTTTCCCTCACGGTACTAGTTCACTATCGGTCTTCAAATGTATTTAGCCTTACCGGTTAGTTCCGGCAGATTCCCCCAAGCTATTCGTGTCTTGAGGTACTCAAGAACAAAAACAAAGAAGATGTCAGATTTTCACTTACGGGACTATTACCCTCTAGGGTGACTCTTTCCAGAGTCTTCAGTTAACATGACATTTTGTAACTTCTCTCGTATAAATACGAAGTTTTTGTCTTACAACCCCCATCCGCACTACACTACGCTCCGTGCGGAACACCAATGAACACGGATATTTTACAGATGAACGCGGATGTCGTATCCGTGTTTATCTGTTGTTTTTTCTGTGTTGATCAGTGTTCGCACGAAATGCAATGTAGTGCGGACAGGTTTGGGCTCCTGCGCTTTCGCTCGCCGCTACTCACGCAATACTTATTAGTTTCTTTTCCTCCAGGTACTTAGATGTTTCAGTTCCCTGGGTTAGCTCCCGACAAAATCGGGTCATCGAGGTTCGCTCGATGGGGTTTCCCCATTCGGAGATCTCCGGATATATTGATTGCTAGGCATCTTCCCGGAGCTTATCGCAGCCACGCCACGTCCTTCTTCGCCATTTGAAGCCAAGGCATCCACCATACGCCCTTGATTTCTTATTAGGAAATCTATCCCCCAACTACACCAACAAGGGTGGGCTGGGGACCGCATTTTTTTTGTAATCCTGTTACATAGAATGATTCTATATAACCGGTTTTAATTTTGGTTACCTTTCATTAGTCCATCTACAAATCTCTTAAAAAGAAACTTGCGATGGAATGACTTTTTGAAAAACCACGAAGGTCTGACAAAAAGTTTTTTTCAAATTTCAATCCTTTCTTTCAAAACCGATTTTCCGTGCCCGCGGGACCGTTCTGTTGTAACAACAGTCCCGCCGATTCGGAAATAAAAACCGCTCACAGTGGTGAGCGGTTTTTGTGGCAAGAGCTAAATAAGCACTACCAGGTATTCCGCTCTTCTGTTGGGTTTTTAGTACTCATATAGATTTAGTCGGTAGTATATACCAGGCAGTTATCGCTGTCAAACATTTTTTTATATATAATTTAGAGTCCCGAACCTTGCGGTTCGGGACTCTAATTTCCCCCTATACCCTCTCCCACAAACCTACTGCACAATACCCAGTGGTACCGCTACAATACCCAGACAAGAATCGTCACACTCCGCCACGCTATCCACATCACCGACAATATCAATTTCATTATCCGAAAATTCCATATTCGTTATCGAGATCTCCCCTTCACCATCAATCCTTATAGCCGCCACAGAACTATCTGAAATTATTCCATTTGAAATCTCCGCCTGCGCTGAATCTTCTCCCACAATAATCGCACCTCTATATATAGGAAACGCTGTTGTAGGTCCTCCGGCATATTTAAGTGTAAATCCAGAAAGTGAAATCTCACCACCATCATCCACCGAAATCCCATCCCAATCGCCACCACTCGGTAAAGTATCATCACTATCTACAGTCCCGCCAACACTATCATCGTTCATTGAAGTTAAGACCAAATCGCCACTATCATCTCCATCAAAATATATTCGTGCTCCAGCCCGATTTACCACAAGCTGTCCCGCCTTGGATCCCCTATTATCGTGTCCCTTTATCACTACCCCACTTTCAAAAGTCAGGGTCGAATCCTCCGCCACATAGCCGTCATACGCAAGCAAATAAGGCAGAGAATTCGTCCTCATTGTTGTCGTGGCTCCCGACTCGGTAATAGTAGTGCCGAGACCAAACACTATCGCATTCTCACCATTCCCCGACCCGGTATTATCAGATATCTCCGGCAAAGCACCGCTTACCTGCAAAGCAGTTTCATTGTCTGAAAAAATATTTTCCTCCACCGAGCTATCCGACGAATTTTCGATATCCAAACCAAAAGTATTACCGGAAAATTCATTGCCCGATACCTCAACCTCTCCCCCTACGATATAAAGCCCCGCACTATTTGAATAATTATCATTATCCGAAAAAATAGAATCTCTCACAAAACCGGTAGAATTTTCAAAATACAAACCATGACCGTCTGCATACCCCACAGTAACATTTTCAAACTCCGCATCACTGTCAACCACCGATACTATCCCCGGCATCTGACTCCCCGTTACTTTTTTACCTCCGTACAAAAACACACTGTAAGAAAATACCGAACCCTCACTCTCATCCGTGAGCAAAATATGATCCCAATCCCGAGGTGCCGGCACCGTGTCATCACCATCACCATTTAAATCACCTCCATACTCATCATCATATATCGAAGTGAAGACCACTGGCTCATCCTCACTCCCTTCAGCCACTATCTTGCCACGTACCAAAAGTCTCGAAGAGGTATCACCGAACTTAATCACCACTCCGGGTTCAATAGTAAGAGTCGCACCACCTGCAATAGTAACCAAATTTTTAACATAATACGGAGATTCCTCAGCTGACAATGTAACATCTTCCGAAATAGTCGACCCCACCGCTACCCCATAACTTATATCATTTTTAGCTTTCGGCGTACCCGCTATGGCATTTCCGTCTATATCAACCCCATTGAAAAATATTTCATTTCCAGCCGAACCCCAGTTATCTTCATCGTCACTTTCACCTGATACTCTAAACCTCTGCATACTCGTTCGAGAACCGCCACTTGTTCCCCCACACCACCTTCCGAAACACAAAGGAACCTCGTCGATTGTAGTAGTAGCAGAACCCGAAGAATATAAAAGCTCGAGTTCCTCTCCCCCATTTGCAAGTCCCGACCCAAAGCTCACCCACATATCGGCGACAACATCCACAACAGGCGACTCAGTCGCCTCATCACTTTCACCACCGTTTTTTCTTTCAATTAAATAATAACCGTATGGAGCTATAGTTCCTTCAAGCGGTATGTACGGGCTCTGGTCATTGCTCTGTAATGTAAAATTCGATAAATCAATTTCCTTGTCAGTTCTGTTGTAGAGCTCTATCCATTCATCAAAAGGAGACGCCTTAGTTCCCATCCAAGCAACCTCATTTATTACAACCGGCGAATTATGAGAAAACACAGTCTGTGTTGCTGGCTCCGATACATTGCCGGCATTATCGACAGCCCGCACTTCTATTATTGTATCGGCACCGAATGTCAGAGATATTTCAGAAGATGTAGCCGTAGTACTTTCTTCCGTGTCACCGACTTTGAGCAGAAAATAATCCAAATCCCCGTCATCCGATTCCCATACCGCCTCGACCTCATCGCCGACCAAAAAACAACCTTCATCCGAAATCGATTGTCCGCATTCTGAAATCAAAAGCGAAACAGTCGGAGCCGAAGCGTCGATGATTACAGTCACAGTCTCGCTCTCCGAAACGTTTCCGGCATCATCGGTGGCGACAAAAGACACATCCTGACTACCGTTAGAGAGTGTGAGCGCAAGTTCCCAACTGCCATCATCTCCCACGACATCACTCGCCAACTCCTCACCGCCGACACTTGCCGACACGATCGCGCCGACCTCACTCGTACCCGAAAAATCAATTTCCAAATCGGTAAAGACCGAAGAAAAATCATCTGGCTGTGCGACAATCGGAGCATCCGGCGCTTCGGTATCAACATCTTCCCGAGTCTCGCCATCATCGTCATCTGTGTCAATCTGCTTCGCCTCGCCAGAGCTTTTAGCGTCGGCGGGCTTCGTCTCTTTGTGTTCATCTGTGCCCCCTCCTCCACCACCGAATCCCGGAATAATCGTTATTTGTGTGCTACCACTCGCTGAAATACCAGTTGAATTTTCATTACCCGTTTCGTCACCCTGCTCCCCAACCTCGGTTGCCTCAATAGTGATTTCGGGTTCGCTACCGGTCTCAACCACGGGCTCGACGTTTTCTTCCGGTAAATTATCATCACTGTTTTCTTCAACTTCTTCAGATTCAGACCCGAAATCAAGATTCAATGTTCCCACAGATTGAAACGCACTCCCCGACTCAACAGAATCAGAAACCCTCTCCTGTACAAAACTCAAAGATTCCTTCGCCGTCTCAGCCACATCATTTGCGACTTGTGCTACCTGATCAGCCGCGCTTCGCGCGGCGACCGGCACAGTCTGCACCGCGATGTTCCCAAAGTTATTCGCCCCCTGAACAAACACTGTCGCCTCCCGATAAGCCACAGCCGCCCCATCTTTCAGTGGGGCGGCAACACCACCCACCGCATCCGCCACAAGATACCCCGCCCCCAGAAACAACTTCTCAAAAAATCCCGCCCCAGCCAACTTCCTACTTTGCTCGGTCGCTTTCGCGACCTCGCTCTCATACTCCCTCCTCTTCTTTTCCTCATACTCCTCCCTCGCCCGCTTTGCCTGTTTAAAAAACAAATCAACAACTCCGGCACCGTGCAATACCGCTTGTTCCGACAATCTTTCAAAATACGATTCTATTACGGAGTAGTCGTCATCCTCATACAACAACAATGCAATCTCGTCTTTATTTATTTCAACTTTTTTGACAACCTTATATTCTTTCTCATATATTGGATCTATTGCATACCCATACATTAGACCATAACGAGAAATTTTAGGATTCTCATACTGATAGATTTCATTTTCGATACTATCTTTACTAAAAAAATTCCCATTTGAATACTCTGCCAAGGTATCAAAATATTCCGGCAAACCACCATAGATATATGGTTTCCCACCTTGCTCAAAAATGGTCCTACCGAGTCCCGATAGCGTACTTCTATCTTTATTCTCTCCTGTCCAATCTTCATACGGACTCTCGCCGGTACCAAGACCCTCCACCCCCTGACCCTTATGCGGGTCATTTCGAGTATGGTCGGGTACAGATACATCTTGGACAAGATGCAAGATATGTCCGAGCGCTTCAAAGGCAAGTTCTTCATCACCCTCAGCATACGCTTTTATCGCTTTCGGCCAAGAATAGTCATTACCTTCAAACGTACTGTCGATTGCCCAATCTTTGGCACTTCGACCACCATTGAAACCCATTTTCCTGATAGGGTCATAAAAATGACTAAGAGACCTCACTGTCGGAAAATCTTCATCAATCGAGCCCTTGATTATTTTCTCCTTGAGATTGTTATCTATTTCCGCATCAAAATACAGCTCGTAAAATTCGATAATCTCTTGCGTTAGACCGGCGTGGGTACTATACGGCTCGTAGCCGAAAACACCAAGGGGAGTGAGAAACAGAGCTCCTATTACAAAAGTTATTATACTTTTGTATTCTTTTTTCATTTCTTAATACGGAAAATCAATTTTCCAAATATCTGTGTATTCATTTTCACTTAAAGAAAGAGACTTTACACTTTGCTCCCCTTTAGGAATAGTTATAACATCATTTCTTCCTCTTACAGAAAAACTCCTCTCTTCATCTAATGTATAAACATACTCAAACGTACACCCATCCCCCTCCTCATTACACCCCTTTTCTCCTTTCTCAAAAACCTCCTCAAAATAGGCGGTGGTGCGATCAAAATTCCCCTGCTCATCATATTCATCTTCCAACCCATCGATCGCCCTCTCCCTCACCGACAATTCATAATACGAAGTAGCCCTTTCCAAATCTCCGTCACGCAAAGCTACCAAAAACATCTCAATAGTTTCCTCCGGAGTCTCCCCGCCTGCCGTGTCATTCATATACGCCTGTTCCACCTCCCTGTTATTCTCTTCAAGCCGTTTCTCAAGTCGGTCCATTTTCCAAGCCCTGTACTTACCTATCCAATCATCACCGTATAAACCCAAAAAATACAAAAAAGCCACAGCCAAAAGTGCTGTAGCTACTACATAAGCAACCACCTTCCTCATCCGACTCACGCCCTTATCTCCATTACTATTTCCACCATCCTCATTTGCGTCAATCTGTTTCGTCTCTCCGTGTTTATCTGTGTCCCCTCCACCAAAAGGAGCCCTTGCGTTATTCATTTTTTTATTGTAACATCGTTTATATCTGTCAATGTGGATAACTCTATACGTCTTCCCAAATGTAGCTATCCACAATTAATTTTATTCTCTAAGATATAATAAAGGTTCATCGTTCCTCGACTTCTGCCCCATTAACTTAATTTTGGCGGTTAAAACCCGAAATTTTCTTCCGTAAAAATTAAATAAAAAATTATGAAAATACGACAAACCAACCTAAAAAAAGCAAAGGAAGGGTTAAAAAAATTCTTAGGTGACAAAGTTCTCACTTTCTCAATTAAGCGATTTCCCGATGGAGAATGGGTTGCAGAATGTAATGAATTACCTGCGATTATTACTGGCGGATGCGAAGGAGATATAACCAATATGGATGAGATGATACGTGAAGCGGTTTTGACCGCAGCGGGAATAGATAATAGGTTTTCAAAAGAAATACTGAAATTTGTAGGATATTCTTCAAATACTTCGATCTGGAAAAACAGCAATAAGAATATTAGAGGAAATGCGGAATATGTTACCACATAATGGCAATGTTTCGATTAAGGAGGGGAAACTGGTTGACAGGATAAAAAACTTGAAACAAAGAGACTGGATTAAGGCATGCGAAAGATTAGGTCTTCACGTCCTCACATCTCACGGCAAGGGCTCTCATTGTGCAGTGTATAAAAACAACACTTGCCCACCTGGAGATAGCAGTTGTTGTGTTGTAACAATTCCACATAACCTATATTCACAGATACAAAGAGATATTTTTAAGAAAATACTTTCATACGGATTGAAAGAACAGAAGTATTCAGAAGAAGATATCTGGATTGCACTAAAAATCAAGAAAAAGAGGGCTATATGAATTCATTACAAAATCGGGTTTTGCCTCCGGCAAAACCCGATTTTGTTTGAAAGTTTTGTGTTTCAAGTTTCATCCTCCCCCAAACAGAAACCAGCCCCGTTTGCCTTCGGCAAACGGGGCTGGTCCCTTCTTTTCTCTTTCTTAATCTTTATTATTAGATGAATTAGAAATTAGGTAAATTTTCTCTTCCTCTCTCATCGTGTTACATGTTATACGTTACACGCTACATGTTTTTCCTATCACCTACAAGCTATTCTTTCCTCTCATCTCCCCCTTCACTCTCTCTATAAACTTAGCTGCCGCATCTCTACCTCCAAGTCCAAACGCAAGTCCGAACCCAAGAGCGAGCGCTACTACGACTCCAGTAAACAATGTTTGTACGAATACCGAAGCGATACCAAGTTGAAACAATGCCGCCAAAATCGCAAAAATCCAAATCGCCCATTTAGCTGCAACGCCAAGAAAGTTTGCTTCTGTCACTCCCGCCGCTTGTGCTGCACCCACGACAATCTTTTGCAGAGCATCTGCAATAAGAGCTGCCGCAAGAAGTATAAGCACCGCTACGATTACCTGAGGCAAGTATAGAAGTACGACCTCCTCAAGAAATGAATTAACTTGTGTAAGTCCAAGCACATCAAGCGAAGCAACCAAAAATACTACGATAATAAACCACTTCACAAGTGCACCCAAAAATTCTCCCGAATCGAGTTTAAAACCGGCCCTTTGCAAAACCTCTTCTATCTTAGCTCCTCTTAGCACCGAGTCCACCTTAATCGCTCTTACGATCTGTGCGACCACGCGACCCAAAAGCCCTCCTATAGCCCAACCGATAAGAAATATCACAAGAGCGATTATAAGGTTCGGCAAAAATTCCGCTATGCCAACCCACATCTCTGTAAATGATTCCCTAAGTACCTGATTCCATGTTTCTAATGTCATATAAATATTTTTATTAAACTATTATTAAATTGATAAAAACAACTGACAAATCGACCTACTACTGTTTACAACTAAATGATCTTGTATCCTCTTTCTCCCTAACAGCTATTCTCTTCCTATCACCTATTCTCCACTTCCTTCTTTTCATCTCATCTTTATTTGTAGCCATTTGGATAATTCGGACCCATTCGTAGATTCGGACATATAGTGTCCTAACAACTAAAACCTAACAACTATCCCTATTATATCAATTTTTCACCCCAAAACAGCCCAAAATGTGGAAAACCAAAACATCCTCTTTTTTCCTTTTTCCCTTTCTTTTTCCCCCTATTCCACCAAAATGCCCGCCATTTTGATGGAATCCTCTCCAAAATCCTCCTCCCCCATCTCGCCATCTTCAATTTCTTTCCCCTCCCTCCCCTATTAACTTTCCACCTGCCAACTTAAAACTTATCACCTACCAACTATCCTCCTTTTCCCCTTTCGGCATTCTCCCTTTCCCAAAGGGTGAGGGAGCGATGAGCTCCCGCAAGACCTTTGATAGTTTTTTGTGAGCGAAGCGAAACAAAAAACAGAAAAGGTGTACAGCTTCTGTAAGAAGTACCCGAGAGGGGAGGGATTTTTCTCCGGCAGTCTGACTACCTCCGCGGCGGAGGTAGTCAGACTGCCTCAACTTCTCCTCTTTCTCTTGTGTTACATGTTATATGCTACACGTTCTATGCTTTATGTTATACGCTACATGCTCCATGTTTTCCCTTTATTTAAATTTTTTGGCTTCTCCTTTTGCTCGTTCAACCATAAATTTGACTGCTTCATTCATATTCTCTTCTTGTATTTCAATTTGTGGATACTTCGTCTTAAATACCCGATAAATTTCATCGACAAACGCCTGACCGACCATAGGAACCTGATCGAAATCAAGAAGGACGACTCTAAACTTATCTAAACCAGTAAGAATACGTCGAGCTTGCGATCGAGAAATATGTACCCCGCCCATTGTATATAGTTTTACTCGTATTTCTGTTTTATCAAAACCATAATCACTATCTTCTTTTATGTTAGTGTATTTCTTGAAAATATCGGTCAAGTGACGATTCGTATCAGTTGAAATTCCGAAAATTACCCTCGTTCCGCGCTTACGCATACCCACTTCTTTTACAGAAACCTCGTCGGTTTTGTTATTCACCATCATTTGATGCCCGAAACTATCCAAGATAAACACATCTGCAGCTTTTGAAGTGAAAAATATCCCTTCACCTGAATGCGATTTTGGCATTGTCGTGGTTTTACCCTTTAGTAAATCCTGAATTGCCTGCAACTCATTTTTGAGATTTTTCTTCTTCATTACATTACGAAAAACACCGACTCCTGAATCATTTACGGTAAACCTCAGTTCATTTTCGGTAACGACAACTTCCACGACCACCCCCTTTGAACGAGAGTGCTCAATCGCATTATTGAGCATTTCAGAAAAAGAAAAAGTAAATATGCTTCTGACATTATCTTTCAGTTCAAAAATACGCGTAAACTTCTCCTCAATGTCAGTCATAACTTTATGTTCCTCAAGATTCTTATTGATGAAACGACCGACAAATCTGGTCGGCATAATACCCGGATGTTTTTTAAGATATTCAGGTAAAACGTAAAAAGCACTTCGAGTCGACCCGATTTTTATAAGCTCACGAGATGTTACCAACTGATTCATGAGCATTGCCACATATTGTCTGGAAACATCGAATTGATCAGCAAGGTCTTTTGTTTTGATTTTCCCTTCTTTTTGAGCTATTTCAAGTATGATTTCCCTATTTATCATAGTAAATCAATTGTAAACTAATCTATATTTAATTGTCAAGTAATTGTAAAGTAAACCATCCCACCTTCACTCACATTCTAAGCAACCTAAACCCGCCATGCGTCTGGCGGGTTTAGTGAAAGTGGTCAGACCACTTTCACCTTTAATTTACCAACTCCTGTCCGAACATCTCTTTGGGCAAGCACCAACTTTTTCCATCCTTTCTTTACCCTCTCTCCTCTTAACTTTACAAAATTATCTTCCCATCTCTCCCTATCCTCTTCTTTCTTAATTTTTATTAGGTGAATTAGAAATTAGATGAATTAGGTGAATTTACTTCTCCCCTTTCTTCCTAACACCTAACAGCTATTCTCACCTTTCTCCCTAAAAGCTAACAGCTAAAACCTGACAACTATTCTCCCCTATCTCTTCTCCTCCACCAACCCCAACTTGTTATAAATAGTAGTATGCGGATAATCAAGCACATCCCGTATCAATTTATCGTACATACCATACCGATACTGAAAATCCTCTGTTTCAAAAGCACTATACCGAAGTTCCTTTCCAATTTCAGCTTCAAGAGTTTTAATCACATTCTCAAGCGGTTTTGCTTTTATCTTGTCCCCCACAACCAAAAGGTCGACACGGCTATCCCAGTCTTTTATAAAAACACCCGACACAACCACAAGTTTCAATTTACAAGTATCACGCAATCTACGAACCACAGAATCATTTTTCACAAGAACCGTATAAATCAAAAGATTTTGCATTTGCTCAAGATACGGAAAATTTTCATTCAGAGTAAAGCCCGATTCCCTTTTCTTTTTGACCACGGTTTTTTTGCCTCGTTTCTGCTCTATTGCACGAACAAAACTCTTAGGCTCAATCAGTTTTGCATTACGAAGTACCGTACATTCCTTTCTCACCACAGAAGAAGGCACTTTCGCCCTCTCGGCAATATCAGCTACAGCATAAGCCCTCTTTGGGTTAAACAAAAAGAGTCTCATAATCTTGACCCTTGCTTCTGAACCAAACAATTTTCCAAGTAATTCCATATGATAGAGCCTATCCACGATCTAATGCCTGATGGAAATGTTCAAAATTCGCCCGCGAAAATTGCAGTTTTTGAGGAAACATACTGAAGTACGTTGACGAAAAAAATGCAATTTGCAGCAGAATTTTGGACATTTCGGCAGGCAAATAGTGATTTTGTCTCATAATTTAAGGTTAGATCGTGGATAGGCTCTCCATAATATAACACAAAAACATGTAGCGTGTAACATGTAACATAAAACCGGTCCGACTGGACTAACCAGTCCAACCGGTCAGACCAGTCGGCACTCACAGCAGAGAACTTACAACATACGACTAACAACCCGAAACATTACCCAATCTACAAATGAAATTCTAATCCCCGCCCGACTGAAGCGTTAGTCGTTCGGGCGGGTACTAATCCGCCGCGGCGGATTAATCTCACCGAAACCTACCCAAGGTTCCCGCAGTCTGATTACCTCCGCCGCGGAGGTAGTCAGACTGCCTCAACTCGCAACTTACGAAATGTTGAGTACTGCACGATGCAAAAAAACACCTATCTCCTTCCGGAAATCGGTGTTTCGATAAAGTGCTAAATTCCAAGCAATACTAATGTTTAGCTACCGAATTTTCGGAGTAAAGGCGATTTTTAGGTGCTAAATTTAACTCCTGTTAAGCAGTTCGGAGATGACTTTAAACCTTCTGTCTTTTCGTAATCCGTGATGTTGGGCGACTTTCTTTTTGACGGAAGCGA
>PCWC01000017.1:0-11434 GCA_002787175.1 Parcubacteria group bacterium CG11_big_fil_rev_8_21_14_0_20_39_22
TTTCTTGATTTTACTTTTTCCTAATCGAGCTTTTCTTTTCAACATATTCTCTAGTTTAGCATGTGTTAGCTAGTCTAGAGCCCTGAAATATTATGGATGTTCATAAATCGTGGCGGCAGTAATTCCCAATACCCACCAGAATTTCCCTCTCCAATATCTGCACGCTCACCGACAATCTCCACATCAAGCCCAACCTCCTCCTTCACTTCGCGAAGTGCCGCTTGATTGTGGTCTTCGTCAAGCTCAATGTGTCCACCAACCGCAAGCCATTTGTCATATTTATCATGCTTGCGAATAAGCACCGTGTCTTTGTATACAACAAATACATCAACAGCGAAATCTATTTTTTCGTGGATATGGGGCATATTTAAAAGTTGTGATATATAAGACCCTGTGCCAAGCACAGGGTTGGGCCTATATAAACTCACAGGTATTTTTCTGCTGAAAAATCCTGCGAGCCCGCCTCGCACCGTCGCGCTCCGACCTTGCGAAAGCTCTCTCAGAGCTTTCTCACCTCGGCTCGGAAATGAAAAACTTCAATTCGCTACGTTTTTCATTTCCCTCGCATAACGCTCACTTATAAAACAAAGTACAGTAAAACTTGGCAGCTACTTAAGCGGTATTTCCCCGCAGTCTGACTGCTTCTGCGGCAGAATAAGTCAGACTACTACAAGTCCTGCCCATTTCTATATTAGTAATAATACCATATTCCCAACAGAGAGCGATCCTACATCTTCTTTGCTATCTCAATCCCCAACAACCAAAGCCCTCTTTCCATAACATTTGCAAAAGATTGAGTAATAGCGAGTTTGTAACCCGAGCTTAAATCATTTAAATCGACTATCTTCTCCCTGCCATACCAAGAATTAAATTCTCCCGCAAGTTCAGTAAGGTAAGTTACGAGTAAGTGTGGAGCATATTCCCTACCAGCTCTTTCAACAATTTCCGGGAACCTCACGATCAATCTTTCCAAATTCACACTCTCCCAACCAACAGGTAAATCGAAATTCATATCTACACCCTCTTGTTTTGCCTTTTCAAGCACCGACTTTGCCCGAGTGTGAGCATATTGTAAATACGGTCCCGAATCCCCTTCAAAAGAAATCGATTTTTCAATATCAAAAATAATGTCACCACCTATCGCACCTCTCAAAATTGAATACCTCAAAGCTGCAAGAGCTACCTTTTCAGACACCTCTTCCGACTCCTCCTTTGTGAATCCTCTTTCTTTTACAACTTCTACAACCTTTTCTTTCACAATATCTACAAGAGATTCTGCCGTTATGACATTTCCGGTTCGAGATGACATTTTCCCCGACGGAAGTTTTAACATTCCATGAGATATATGATTCAAAACTCCAGATAAATCTGGATATACATCACCGATTGCCTTCTCGACAACATCAAAAAAGCTATCTTGCTCATTTGCAGTTACTGTAACAGATTTATCATAAGAAAAAGAATCTTTTTTTATCTTGGCAAGTCCAACCTCCTTCGCCTCATAAGTAGGCAATCCTTCTTTGTTTAAAAAGACGCGTGTATGCAATCCATATTTCTCACCCTTAAAAACGACCGCTCCATCACTTTCTTCAAAAACACCTTCGTCTTTTTTCTTAAGAACAATATCCTTGCCTATCTCACCAGACTCACTTTCATAAAAATGGAAATCGAATTTGCTTCCAAGTCTACCGTACAATCTTTCAAAATTTTCAAACGACTTCTTTCTGCCCTCATCGTAAAGTTCATTTATTTTCTCATCACTTCTATCGTATATCTTTTTATTTATTTCCAAAATCTCTTTCTTTACTTCCTCTCTTTCTTCATAAGCATTGTTTCCTTTTGCATAAGCCTGACCATTTACAAGCTCTACCTTATCAAGGTTGTAGTTTAAAACAGCCCATATAGCTTTCGCGACATGAAGCCCTACATCGCCATGGTAAGTGGCAGTCTTGACCGTAGCTCCGTTTACTTTAAGGATCCTCGATATCGCCTCGCCTATAACATTGTTCATCAAATGACCGATATGAAATTCTTTAAAAGGATTCGGTTGAGTATGCTCCACAAAGATGTTCTCACCTTTAAGTGATTCGACCTCAATATTAGCACTCCTTAAACTACTGGCAAAATACTCCTTTGAGAGAAAAAAGTTTATAAACCCTGGACCGGCAATCTCAACTCTCTCAAGCCATTCGGGTTTATTTTTTTCAATTTCCGATTTTATTAATTCAGCTGTCTTGCGGGGGTCTTCTTCACCCTTCATCACTTCACTTACGCCCATTTTCTTAGCGTTCCTTTTTGAATTTAAGAAAGTAGGTGAAATCTTCATAACAGGGAAAGAGTAATCGCCATGATTTTTATCATTTGGTTCTTCAACCATAACCTTATCAAAAATATCACCCCTTTGTTCGTCACTCGCTATGTAGATTATGCGAATCGATTCCTTTATTAGTTTATTTAATTTTTCCTTTATTTTCATAACTTTATACCTGCAATACTACCACTCTATAAAGCTCTTTTCCACTTACCGATAATTACCATAATCCACCATCGCAAAATAACAGTCCCAGTGGTCAGACCACCGGGACTGTTGGTGTCGAGATTTTAAACAGCTTCTAAGAGCGTCTCCCAGCCTTTTCCTATGATTTATCTATAACCTTAACCAAATCCTCCACCACCATATCCGGAGTTCTGTTTGAATCCAAAAATTCCACATTCTCCACTTCTTGAGCAAATTCCCTGTACCCCTGTGCCACTCTTTTATGAAATTCCTTGCTTTCCTCATCAAATCTGTTCAATCCCCCATTCTTCTCCGAGATCCTTCTCAGACCTTCATTGAAATCTAAATCAAGAAAAATATATTTATCCGGCTTATATTCTTTTAAATATGTCTCTCTAATCTCGAAAAAGAAATCTCGAAGGTCTTTTCTCTCTTGCCCCCAAACTTGAAAAGCAAAAGACGATGAATCAAACCTGTCAGATATGACATTTTTACCACTCCTTAGTGCCGGCACAATCCTGTTTTGCAAATTGTCGTGCCTTGCCGCAAAAGCAAGAGCAAGTTGTGTTTCCACACTTGAATCCTTTGCTGATTCAGAAAGAAAAAGCTCTCTGATTTTCTCAGCAAAAGGAGCACCGCCTGGTTCCCTCGTAAATACAAAATCACCCTTCGGTAATTTTTCCTTAAGCAAATCGCAAGAGAGAGTTTTACCCGCTCCATCAACCCCATCTATGACTATAAACTTACCGAGATTCATACAATTTAAGTTACAAATAAAATACAAAGAAACACATCTTTCACTGTGACAGTGTTTTATTCCGCTTTATACACTTTTCAAAAATCACTTCGAAAGAATGATTTTCATTTGACCAACAGTTTCAGACCAAGACCATTCGTCACTTTCTGAAGAAATGAAAGAGTTGGATTTACACTACCGGTTTCAAAGCGGGCAAGAGCCGATTGAGGAACACCAATTTTTTGAGCGAGCTCTCTTTGAGACAGCCCTTTTTTATTTCTGTAAGCTATTAAGGCACGGATTATTTGAAATTCTGGTTGCATTTCAATATATGCCTTTTTAACCCCAGGTCTTTTTAACGCTTCTTTTTTGAATTGTAGTAAAGTTTTCATTATTTTTATGATAGCATATATGCTATCTATTGCAAATAATTCAACCTGCTTGAAGCAATTTTGAGTTCCTTGTAGGGAATTTTTTGACTCTTCTTTTTAAAGGCGTGCAGTATCCAGATATTTCTCTTATGAAAGGTATAGAATATTCTTATAGATAAATTTGACACTATTCTTAACTCATAAATATTTTTTGCAACTTTTTTAGAGCCCGTCAAATAACCCATCGCAACCTGAAGCACTTCAAAATTCGAGAGAAAAACGGTGAAGACGATGGAAGTGTACCGAGGTACTCTGACGGAGGATGAGCCGTTTTTTGCCGAATTTTGAAGTGCGACGGTGCGAAACAAAACTTTTTTTCTTGTTTTATCATTTTGTGGTGGGTTAATTGATGGGCTCTAAGATTTTGGAGGTCTGATTTGTTATCCCAATTCATCTAAAATCTCAAGACAATGTAACACTCTTGCTGCAGTGATGTCATCTAATGAGAACAGTAAATCCTGAATATCATCTTTTATGAATTTCACTCTGTTCATAAGTTTTACCCTGCTTTAGAGCCAATCTCAAAATCTTATCAATCCTCCTCGCAATCTCCACAAAATCTTCCTCTTTTTTACCTCTTGTCGTCTCCCCCGCCGTGCCGATTCTTATACCCGACGGGTCTACAGGACTTCTTTTGTCATTAGGAATAGTATTTTTATTCACAATAATCCCTTCTCTCTCCAATCGATCGCTCGCCTCTTTGCCCCCTATTCCTTTGCCATCCATAAAGATATCGAGCAATATCAAATGGGAATCGGTGCCTCCCGATACCAACCGCCAACCGAGTTTCGAAAATTCCTTCGCCATTGCCGATGCATTTTTTACCACTTGCTTTGCGTACTTCTTAAAATCCACCATTTGCGCCTCTTTGAGCGCTACTGCTGTTGCCGCTACCTGATTAATATGTGGGCCTCCCTGCATACCAGGAAACACCGCTTTATCAATTTTTTGAGGTATTTTTCTTTCATCAATCCTCGAAAAGATAAGAGCCGCCCTTGGTCCACGAAGTGTCTTATGCACCGTCGTCGTCACTACATCAGCATATGCAAACGGCGAAGGATACGCTCCACCGGCAACAAGCCCGGCAATATGCGACATATCAACCATCAAATATGCCTCGCAGCCATCCGCAATTTCTCTAAATTTCTTCCAATCAATCTTTCGTGGATACGCAGTAAATCCGGCAACGATAATATCCGGCTTCTCTTTTTCTGCCAACTTTTTAAGATCGTCATAATTGAGACTTTCGGTTTTAGCATCCACTCCGTAAGGAATCTGCTTCCAAACCTTACCAGTGATTGAAACCTTGTGTCCATGAGTCAGATGCCCGCCATGGTCAAGCGACATTCCCAAAATAGAGCCCCCAACAGGAACTAACCCTAAATAAACCGCTACGTTAGCGGGTGAACCGGAAAGCGCCTGAACATTAACCGCCCACTTTTTGGAAGACAATTTAAAAGTTTTTAGAGCTCTTTCTCTACAAAGATTCTCTATCTCGTCTACCACTTCATTTCCGCCATAATACCTCGCCCCCGGATATCCTTCGGCGTATTTATTTGTCAGTTCACTCCCAAGCGCCTCAAGCACGTCAGAGGAGACATAATTCTCCGAGGCAATCAAATTAATCACCTTCTTCTGGCGTTTCTTCTCCGCATCTATTAATTTTTTGATTTCTTTATCTTTCATATATGTCCTAATATACTAATACACCTCTGTCTCACCACTCTTTTGTTCATTTATAAATCACCCTTAGTATCCCCTCCCGGAGTTTCTGAAGAAATGTTCGATTTGTTTTTACGTACACCCATCCGACCGATTAAGACACCAGCTACAACACCAACACCCAAAGCCCCAGCTGCCACTACTATGATTGTAAATAGTGGTAAAGAACTATCATCCTCAGAGACTGCAGTGCTGTCTCCCGAAGTCGACTCATCTCCCGCTGTGCCGGTAGGTACCGCGATTTCGTCATTTTCAAAAACCACCCTCGTTCCGGCACTTGGTATAAGAGGTTCGTCCCATTTGTAGCTATTTCCAAAACTTGTCCCGTCTTCTACACCAGAGACATCTACAACATGAAGCCCTTCACCTATATACCCTCCTTCAAAACAATCCGAGACAGTCGAAGAGAGTACCACTATTTTTTTATTAAAGCCCGGAATATCATAGCCGGCAAAAGAAAACGGCTGATCCCTATTACATCCGACAATAGGAAATTCATCGGTTTTAACGCCATTTTGGTAAACACCAGCAACAAAATGTCTTCTAAGGACGTAACCTATCTCTTCACTCTCTTCCTCTCGGGAAAAGTCGACATCAATTTCTATACTGTTTTCTTTCAAATGTATTGGTGTAAGTGACGTAAACCCTTCAGTAATCTCTTCTATCCTTTCATACACCGCCTGCGAATTGTAATTATCTTCAACAGAAATAAGAGAGAACCCGTCATCACAAGAAAGTACAGACTCGATTTCACCCGTACTCAAAGATATTTTTTCAAGCACCGGCGGACACCCCTTTCCGCTGTGTGATCGCTCTATATAGTAAACAGACTGATCGGCCGGGTTATATTTAAGATTGTAAACAAGAGTTGGACCACCAACAGTTGCAAAAGCAGTTGCTGAAAAAAGCATAAATCCCGTCACCGCTGTAGCAAAAACTTTGAATCCAGGAATAGAGATTTGTTTTTTGTTCATATTGTTTATTATTTCTTATAAACCAGTCCTTAATACCAAAGATATCACAGTCGTTTAGCTATAACCATTTATTATTTTTTGTTCGCTTCTGGTTTCCTATCCTTCTCATCAAAACCCCCAGCAACAGTCATCTCGCCTTTTAGTCGCGGATGCGAATCGTAATCTTCGAGAGTAACCATCTCCGGTCTAAAAGTATCCAAGCTTTTGACCTCATCGGAAATTACCAATCTTGGAAAAGGTTTCGGATCCCTATTTATTTGTTCTTTGACCTGTTCAATATGGTTTTCGTATATATGAGCATCCCCGAAAGTATGTACAAACTCCCCTGGCTCATATCCGCAAATCTTTGCCATTATCATAGTCAGAGCGCTATAGCTCGCTATATTAAATGGAACACCAAGAAACATATCAGCACTACGCTGATAAAGCTGGCATGATAATTTATTTCCCGCCACGTTAAAATGAAAAAGGATGTGGCAAAGCGGAAACGAAAGTGCCTCCCCGGGCTTTGCCATCGCATAGAGATATGTGGGGTTCCAAGCCGACAATATTGCGTGCTTTCGCTCCGGATAATTTTTAAGAGTATCTACAACCCAAGCGAGTTGATCTATCTTGCGACCATCGTCAGATGCTGTCCACGCTCTCCACTGCTCTCCATAGATATGAGGAAGTTCGCCATGTACTTTGGCAAACTCGTCGTCACTTTTTATTTTCTCTACAAACTCTTCGAGAGTAAGTTCAGGAAATATTTCATCCTCGCCCTTTTCGGCTTTCTTCTTATAAATCTTATACGGATAATCATTCCAAATCGGAACCTTATGATCCACCAGATATTTTACATTAGTCTGTCCGGACATAAACCAATAAAGCTCATGTAAGATACTATTCCAAGGGACTTTTTTGGTAGTTAAAAGAGGAAAACCCTTTGATAAATCAAAACGCATTTGCCTGCCGAATACACTGTATAGACCATTACCCGTATTATGGTCTTTTTTCAAAATACCATTGTCTAAAATGTCCTGCAAGAGATCTAAATATTGTTTTTCTGGATGCATTGTAACTTCGTTAAATTTTCAATTTACGAATTTTCAATTTTCAATAAATTTTAAAGTTTGAATATTTGAAAATTGAGGCATTAAATTATTGATTGAAAATTGCAAAATTGATAATTGATAATTCCAAGAACTATTTCTTCTTCCTCTTAGGAGAAGGAATAGTTCTTGGGGGTATATATCCAACCAAATTATTCTCACTATACCTTCCTGTATCTTTATAATTTTGTTCTGACCCGCTCGAAAGTGGAGAGAAAGTAAGCTGTGCAATAGCCATACCGGGACGTAAGATTATCGGAACATTATTCAAGTTACAAAGCTCGAGTGCAATATTTAAAAAGTGTCCTGGGTTTACAAGAGCGGCACTATTGTGAACCAAAAGCCCGATACGAGCAAGCGATGATTTACCGTTTACCTCTATCAGATAATGATCCGAACCGAAAAACTCTTTTGAGTATCCCAAAAGACTGACTCCAGGATGGAGAACAAACCCTTCTCCATCTTTTATATGAACAGTGCGAGTCGTCGGAAATATTTTGTTGGCAGGGTCGATAAAAGTCGTCGTATGAGCATCGTTAACGATAAACTTATTGCCCAAAGCTATGTCATAACTTGCCGGCTGAAGCCTCTCCTCCTTGAATGGCTTTAGAGTTATGTCCTTTTTCTTTATGGCTCTTCTAATATCTTGATCTGATAAAAACATAGTTGATTTTCTTAATGAGCGTAGCGAGTTTTAGAAAATCGCCACCCACTCCAATTTTGTTAATAAATAATCTCAATCATACCACAACACAGGTTCTCTGAAACAAAATTGGTGCTGGGTGGTTAACTTACTAAATTTTCAATTTTCATTGGAAATTCGATTATGAATTTAAAAATAACTGATTGTTTACCCAACCAAAACTTATCTGCGAAGTCGAGAAAATTGCAAAATTGGCAATTGATAATTCAAGGTTTTTGTTATAGAATAACAAAAACCTTGTCTGTCCCATAATATTCCTCCCAATTCTTATTATAAAAATCAAACATCCTCTCCAATCTATCTTGCGGCAATTCCTCTACGCCAAACTCCCCCATAATAGAAAGGAGTCCACCCCGAAGCTCATCAACTTTTGACTCATCGTCTGTAACCTTTTCAAACTCAGCCAAATACCCGTAACCGGCGTTTTTGTCTATCGTTACATTTAAATCATCTCCTGCATATTCTTCTCTTTGTCTTGACCACTTTGCCTGGTACGTAAGGCCTACTTTGACAAGCATCGAATCAAGTTCGTCCAAAGTCATATTCATCTCCTCTTCAAATTCAATACGCTTCACACCGTTTTCACTTGAATCATCTCCGATTGAAGCTTTCACCACAAGCAAAACCTTGCCGTCAGCATCGCGAGTCCTCACAGAAATCCCCTTACCTTCAAGCACAACTTTCTCAAATACTTCCCTACGATTTTCCGGCAATTCAGGCAATATGGCGTCGGCAAAATCTTTTCTATCTTCCGGTGCGTTAAAATAATGATTCAATTGCGAATGTTCGCTTTTTAGTGACAACCCTTTTGATAGTAGTTTTTCCCGCAAAGCATCAGCATTTTCTTTTTTACCGAGCAATGATTTTATTTCTATTTCGTATGAATGCATAATGAAAACAGATTAACACGGATAAGAGACGGATGGACACAGATGAGTACAGTATAAACCCTATTTTGATATTAAAAAAGACTGGACAATTCGGAAGATTAAAGGCGTGAAAAGCCCTGTTTCGCTTCGCGAAACAGGGCTTTGATAAAATAAATAGCCACCAACTATCCTTTTTATAGCTCGCTACAAAACCTTAGTTTCGTCAATGTTTAAGAATTCAGCCTTTCAAGATATGCTTATATTATGAATTCACGAATCAGCACAATAGCAGCAATCGGTGTTAAAACTCGAGCGCTTGGAAAAGACAACAACCTTTTATGGAAAATCCCCGGCGATATGAAGCGATTAAAAATGCTCACTTCCGGTCATTCCCTAATAATGGGAAGAAAAACGTTTGAATCCATAGGTCGTCCCCTTCCCAATCGGACTAACATTGTAATAACTCGAAATCCCGAATTCCAAGCAGACGAAATAATTAAAGCAAACTCGATAGAAGAAGCAATCGATAAAGCCAGACAAGCACCAGGTTCAGAAGAAATATTCATATTCGGCGGAGCAGAAATCTACAAACAAGCTATGCCTGTAACCGACCGCCTCTATCTCACACTAATCCATGACGACAAAGAAGGAGATGTTTTCTTTCCTGAATACCCGGAATTTACAAAAATCATTGAAAGGGAATCCCATATGGAAGAAAATCCCCCTTTTGAATACCTAACTCTTGAAAGAGATTAATCGACAGTTTCTGAACACCCCCACCAAAAACCAAAAAACAGGTGTTGGACACCTGCACATAACCTTAAAAATTGTGGTATAATTTTCCGTCTTCTTTTTTCTTCTCTTTTTGTTAGGTGAATTAGATTAATTAGAAATTAGATGAATTCTACCTCTTCCCCTCGCCCCCCTTCTTCCACTTCACCTTTTGCCAAAAAGGGGCGAAGATATCCTCTCTGAAATCCACCTCGAAAGAGCTAAAAGGTTTTCGTTTTCTGTTTTCAGAAAATTCTAAATGCGGACCATTTCTGATAACAGCGATAGGAGTCTGCTCACTTCCTTCACCCATTTCCACAACCGCTGCTGCTGCGAGAGCGTCCCCCACATTCATCTGTTCCGCAATAAGTTTTCTGCCGAAAATGTCTGGCTTGCCACGATAGTCAAAAAGAGGATGGAAGCCAGCATACGACAAGGCAAAACCAATAGCACCTCGTCGAAACGGCACAGAAAAAGAATCGGTAATTATAATACCCAATTTCTTTATCCCATATTCTTGTTTGAGCCATTTGAGCAATTTATTCGCGGTCTTTTTCGGGTATTTCGGCCAAAGGACATAATAACCATTACCATTGCTCTCATCTATTCCTCCAGATCGGATAATAGCATTATTTTTTATTGTAAAAATCGCTGGAAATCTTCCTTTAGTCTCAAAATAATATTCCGCCTCCTTCTTAACAAGTTCTTTCTTACTATCAGTACCGCTTACTAAAATCGTTCCTCCCTCCCAAATAGAAACAACCTTTGAGCTTATAGCCACTATATCGCCCTCTCGAAGCTTTAGCTTAGATTTCTTTATTTTCTTCAACAGGTCATCCTTGGGAGGACGCATTATATCTATAGCGACAGTTTTTACTTGCATGGACATCACATTACCACCAAATTATTACAATGTGTAGGCACCAATCAAATTCCGTAAAAAGCACTTCAATTTCCTTCCTTTCCCATGCCTCAACAGACCCAAATATGACCAGATGTTATCTTCACTAATCCTTTTTAACATTCTCTTTTTTGTTCGTGTTCTTAAGACCCTATAATTTGGATATTGCACATATCCTAAGAAATCAACTCCTTGATGATATTTTCTAAAAAGTACCTTCCAAGCATGAAGCGAGAGATTTAGGTTGTGATCTAAAAAAGAAGCAATAGCAGACAATGACGATTCAAGATAATTTTTATCGCAAGACAATAATACAAAATCGTCAGCGTAGCGAACATAATTCTTTACTTTTAATTCCCTTTTAACAAACTGATCAAGCGGATTCAAATAAATATTTGAAAATAATTGACTCGTGAGGTTGCCGAGAGGAATACCTTTGCCACGTTTGGTTTCAAAGCTCGTTATAATTTCCCAAAGTAAATCAAGGACTCTCTTGTCATGGACGCTTTTCCTGCACAATTCAAATAGAACAACATGCTCAACCGAATCAAAAAATTTGGCATAAGGTACACAAACGTAGGGATATTTTCATAAAATATGCTTTAGTTTTTCTTCCGTGGGAGCGACAGAAGAAGCAAGCATAATGGAGTTAATAACCTTCTCTTTTTGAGTCTTGGACAAACCTCTATGTATAGAGGTAACCCTATTTATATGAGAAAAGTGACCTTCCAAGGAGTTG
>PCWC01000017.1:11455-11710 GCA_002787175.1 Parcubacteria group bacterium CG11_big_fil_rev_8_21_14_0_20_39_22
AGGCTATTTAAAGCAAACCTGACTCCTTCATGAGTGAATGAAGACTTACCACTTAAGGGGTGAATTGTTTTTTCATTAAGAAAGACTCGATACTTATCAAAAAATTTACCTAATCTCAAACTGAATGTTTTCGTATCTGTTTCTTTGAGTGTTCTTGCCAAAGCTAAGAGTACTTGTCCCGCTTCTGTTTGAGGGTTTTTGGTGGTACCTTTGACCACCAATCTCTCCATATGAACATGACACATTTGAAAAGGA
>PCWC01000048.1 GCA_002787175.1 Parcubacteria group bacterium CG11_big_fil_rev_8_21_14_0_20_39_22
GCAGGACGAAATAAATATCCACGAGAGTGACCGAGTCCTACCAGTCGCACAAAATTAACGAGTAGGATGCGGAGCATTCTGCGACTATAATTTGTCGCAAACTGGTAGGACTCGAACCGAGGCGAAGCGAAGCTCGCGAAGCGGAGCCACCGAGTGGAGGTCAAGGTAGTGAGATATTTTTGAGAAACACTTGTTTTGACTTTTATTTAAGTTACAATAAAACTAACATGAAATCACGAGGATTTACTTTAATAGAGCTTTTGGTAGTTATAGCTATTATAGGCATGCTCTCTTCAATCGTCCTTGCTTCTTTAAATAGTGCAAGAGCAAAAGCAAGAGATGCTCGCAGAAAGGCGGATTTACAACAATTGGTCAGAGCCATAGAATTTTATTATGACGATAACAATGCTTACATACTCTCGGACGGTTGGATATCAAATCCCGGTTCGGTAAATACTTACTTGGTATCCGATTATATACCCGCCATGCCGACTGACCCCTCCGGTTCCAATTATCAACACTGGCGCAAAGATTATAGAGGTTATAGCTGTATGACATCCGGAACAAAAGATCAGTACGGTTTTTACGCGAGACTTGAAAACCCGAGTGCTGAAGATCTTACGACCATATCAGACAGTTTTGATGAATGTGTAAAGAGCCGATGGGGCCTAAATTACAAAGTGGGTAACTAATTTGTGCAAACTTGCAGATTTATTTTCCTCCAGCAACACAAGCCACCGTTCCCTTAAATTTCTTTCCTTCGTTTATGGCTTGTATGAGACCGGCAACAGATAGTATTCCATTTGAAGTCAGTTCTATTTTTTCAGTCTTTTTAAGCAAATCAATTGCTGATTTTATTTCTTGATTTGATACAACCCAAGCACCACCTTTACTTTTTTTTACATACTTCGCAACTCTCTCTTTTCGGTATCCTATATTATCGACAATAGCCCCGGCTATCGATTCTTCCGTTTCCCAAACTTTCTTTGGAAATACGGCTTGAGCGAGTGTATGGCATCTGGTCGTCTGTACTATATGATGCGAGATATGAGAATGTTTTTGGAAAAGTCCTGTCGCTATTCCTTCCGAAGCGGTTCCCGATGATGCCCCGACAAAAATATCCGATAAGCCCTCTACCAAAATCAATTCACTCGCAAGGTCAAAATATCCTACAAGAGCGTTTTCATCAGTCGATTGACGCAAACTCTTCACATCACCACCTGCGGTTTTTTTGATAAGCTCCTGCTTCGGTCTTTCGGTTTTCACTATTTTTATATTTGTATCAGTCAGTCTCTCTCTTAAAAATTTCTCCTTCGCTGAGTCTATTTTCTCTCCGATAAATATCTCCAAAGAAATCGGATTTTCGATACTCTTATTTTTTTCTTTAATATATAGTCCCGCCGCAAGGGCCGCATTTCCCGAGGAAGATATCGCAAACTTTTCAAAACCCTCTTTCGTATATAGGTCAATAAGGTAGGGGATAGAGCGACCCTTTTGGGAGCCGTATGGGTGCTTGTCCTCGCGTTTTAGATACAGTTTTAGAAGCCCCAGCTCTTTGGCAAGTCTCGGGACTTCTTGCAATTCAGTAGTCTGATTTCCCATAACCTTTATTGTAAACCACAGATATCCCATTGCCAAATAGATAGTAGCTGTTAGCTTTTAGGTGTTAGGTTTTAGGGGGGAAAAGAGAAGGGGAGAATAGCTCTCCCATTGAAAGTGAAAGTAATCAGACCACTTTCACTTTCATAAATAGGACTCCTTAAGCCTCGTTTGCCTTCGGCAAACGAGGCTATTCTTCCTTCACCTTTCGGAATTCTCCCTTTTTAAAGGGAGTACCTCATTCTTATGAGGGGAGGGATTTTTTATCCCTCTTCTATTCCAAACAGCTACCCCAGTTTGCAGATCTAGAAATTTTTGAAAAACTCCCATCCTGATATATAATGGTGAAATTACAAATAAAAAACAAAGCCAATGAATCTCACGTGTATAGAATGTAAAAATCAAGTTGATACAAGCTCTTACCCTAATCTTGCCAAAGATCAGGTAATTGAATGCAATCACTGCGGCATAACCCTTATGGTAAAAGATATCTCCAACAGTGGGGATGTCTCGGTTGATATAGTTGATGAAGGAAAATAAAAACATGTAACGTGTAACATGTAGCGTGTAGCACGAGGATAGAAAGGAATACGAAACACTAATGAGGATACGAAAATACGAATAAGAGAATAGAATCAGTGTTTTGAGGATTAGTCCACCGCGGCGGATTTGTAGATTGGAATTTAATCCGTTTATTCGCAGGATACCCTGAGAGTTTGCCTGCGGGGATAGAATGAATAAGTTTCGTTAAGATTTATCATAGAAGTTAATAAAATTCGACCTCCTACAATCCCCTCAAATCTTGCAAGATTTGAGGGGATTTAGCCATTTAATCGGTAATGCACATCTCGTCCGGCATCTCCGATTTGCTCTATTTTACCCGGGACTGTAAAATAAAGTGTGTCTGATAACATAGAGTAATCTATCAATTAATCAGACAAAAATGAAAAAGAATCTAAAAACAAAAAC
>PCWC01000059.1 GCA_002787175.1 Parcubacteria group bacterium CG11_big_fil_rev_8_21_14_0_20_39_22
TTTAAACATGGTTTTAGATAATTAAAGAAATACCTTTAAACAGAGCTGTACTTTATCATATTCAGCCCCCGAAAAGTTTCTTTAGCCCACTATTTCGTATCCGAAAGGGTCCAATTTATCACAGAGTTTTTTTGCCTGATTGATACCAATTTCGCTCAGTTGTCGATTTTCATCCTTTTGATCTGGTGTCAACTTCGGCGCATTGGCATGCCGGACGAGCGTGATTGACGAAATGAGAGCGAGAATTCGCTCTCCCAGTGAGTTTTGGGTTTTTGTCATAAATTTCGAATTCCTGTCGTTGCGGTTGGTTTGTATTTAATGAAAAGCCAAAACATCAGGCATTTCAAAGAACTATATTTATTAAAACATATAATTATATGAAGAGTCAAATTATGAAAAACAACATATAATTCAAAAATTGCAACCACTCTAAAATCGATGTAGTATCATATACTATGAAATTGCCTTTTAATAATATCTCAGAAGCCATTTCGGGAAAGTTAAATAAGAATGTAGAAATAATATCTGCCAAGAAATTGCCCGGAGGTCATGAGGGGGATAGTTTTGTCTTGTTTTCAAGAGCCGGAGAGAAGTTTTTTGTAAAGAGAGTAAAGGCGAGGAAACATCATGGAATGAGGCCGGAACGTAATATGTATTGGCATCTTATAAGCGATTCCATGATGAATCGTTCCTTCGCGTCCTCCGACGGATTTGGTGTTCTCATAAAAAACAGGAATGGCTTTACGCTTCTGGACTCATTTAGACACGATTTGGAGATATACCATATCCAAGGTTTTGAAGAATTGTCAGAGCATAGCTTTGAAGACTTGATGAATCAAAGAAAGGACAAAAAAGAGTTTACAAATGAAGACCGAATCGAAGCAAGGGAAGTAGCAGAGTTACTTGGTAGTATTCACAAAACTCCTCTGAAAAACCTGGACAAAGAGTCGCGAGATAAGTTGTACAATGAATCCTTGCGTCTTATCTTTACCGCACAAGATATGTTTTTTCTATTTCTGCACAGTTTCGATGACAAGCATCCGATATTTCCGATATCAATGCATGGTAAATATACTGCTCATTTGATAGAGCTATTTCAGAGCTTTAAGGATAAAGGTTCGAGACTTCGTGTGCTTCACGGTGATTTTTGGGGAACAAATATATATCGAAAGGGAGATGGAACGTGGTATGCAATTGACTATTCACGCATACCTTTTGGCGAACCGGCAATCGATACTGCATTTTTTGCAAACCAACTTCTTTGGCACTATCACAATACTGGAAATTCCTACTTCAAAAAATTTGGTGAGGAATTTTTGTCCCATTACGCTAAGATATCAAAAGATAAAAATATCAAAAAATTTATGGCATTACCTATAGGTCTTTTGGGTATTATTTCTATATCGCCTATACTCTATCCTGACCGTATTGGTGCAAAGTCCCAGAAATTTTTTAAAGTCATAAAAAAGATAATAAAAAAGGGAGAGTTTGTTTGGGATTAAGATTTTGTCTCTATCTTTGACCTGGTATAACAAGACATGTATCGTGTCTTGTTTCGCATATAATGAGATTTGAGATAGGTTCCAAAAAAAGAACGCTTAGGATAGGCGTTCTTTTGGTGACATTAAACCCTTTTCAGCACTCGAAATCGAGAGCGGCAAAAGGATGGATTTTTTCAAAATTGCTTTTGATCGCCATCCAGCTTCCACGCTTTAAATCCTTGACTCTGTCATTCGAGCAGAATCTTACTGGCCAAGCTGCTAAGCCGGCGTGTGTTGTCAGGATGAATTGGTCACAACTCTCGTCGGATTTTACCAATTTGATTGCTTGATCCATCCTGCTTTTGCAAGAAGTTGAAGTTTCGAACTGGCTCAAACGGTTTGCGTACCAAGAGGGTAATTTTATTTCGGTTCTAACTCGGTGCAATTCGTCGTGGAAGAAATAATCTGGTTCATCCAAATTTCTTGGATTACTTAGATTTTTATCTACCACACACACGTTGCCATTTAGTCGGACTTCTCCTCCAAAGACCATGGGTTCGTACATATCCAAGCTGAAATTTTTGCATTCAATGAGATCGTTGTTAATCTCAATCGGTCTCATTTCCCATCCCATTTTTACCAACGCATCAGAAATGCATTTAGATGTGTGTATCCCTCTTCCTGTCGGAGAGGAGATGATTTTCATGGGCTTACTGGCATTCAAAAGGGAAGCAAGCGTATCTGTGTTCTTTCTTATTCGGTCCTCTTCGAATGTCTGTCCCTCGACTTGATTTGCAAAATCTGGGTGCCAAAGATCGCAAGCAGTTTTCATCGTTTCGTGCTTATTTCCCTGCAAGTATTTCGTGTTTCCGTGACGAAAAATTACAATAGTTTTTTTCAAACTTAGCCTTTCTCTTTTTGGGTTTTAAATTCTACTAAAATTGTACACTATATTTTTATAATGTCCACCCTTTGTACAGTTAACCTTATGGGGTGACAAATATGATAGATTGGGGTGACAGTAGTTAACTATCAATATTTAACAAGGTGCAAGCCTTAAAAG
>PCWC01000003.1:0-2153 GCA_002787175.1 Parcubacteria group bacterium CG11_big_fil_rev_8_21_14_0_20_39_22
TAAGCTCTTAATGTTTTCGTTTGGAAATTCGGGAATTATAAAAATTCTTTAAAAATTAAAAATTGGAAATTAAAAATTACCACAGTTATTGGTTATTTATAATCCGCATCTCGGAATATTAGTAGGTATTAGTAGATTGGAATTTCATTGGTAGATTGGTAATAGGGTTTTGGCTTGTTAAATCATTATCGTTTTTATATTATGTATCTATGCCTGATAAATACAGTGCCGTGTGGGTATCTCACTCCTCTATGGGAGATTTTTTGAAATGCCCAAGAGCGTATTATCTTAAAAACGTTTACAAAGATCCCAAAAGTAGGAAAAAAATAGGAGTCGTAAATCCAGCGATGTCCTTGGGTTTGGCGGTCCACGATGTCTTGGAGGGCTTGGCTCGTTTTAAAGTGGAAGATAGATTCAAGCACTCATTACTGGATGATTTTAATAAAGCTTGGGAAAGGGTCTCTGGTGAGAGGGGAGGTTTTAAAAGTGAAAAGGAAGAAAATGAGACAAAAGAAAGGGGTCGGCAAATGATACAGAGGGTTATGGACAATCCCGGGCCGTTGACCGAGAAAACAGTGAAGATAAAAGAACATGCAAACGGAATGCCCCCGAATTTCTATCTATCAGAAGAGGAGAATATAATACTTTGCGGAAAAATAGATTGGCTTATATATTCACCGGACGATGATAGTGTGAAAGTTTTGGATTTTAAAACCGGCAAGCATGATGAAAAAGAGAATTCGCTTCAGTTGCCGATATATTATTTACTCTTAAATAACTTGCAAAAAAGACCAGTAACAGGAGCGTATTATTGGTATGTCGATAGAGAGGATGTGCCGAAAGAAGTACCTTTGCCTGATGCTAAAGAAGCCGAAGAAGCAGTACTTTCAGTCGCACTTAAGGTAAAGGATGCTCGTGAGAAAAATGAATTTGCCTGTCCTTCTGGAGGGTGTTTTGCCTGTGAGCCATTTGAGAAAATCCTTCGTGGTGAAGCCAAATTTATTGGTGTGGGCGATTATCAGGATTTATATCTGATTTAGATCCTACGCAAATGGAGAATTCTTGTTGCGTAGCCTCTGTGGTTATTTAAATAAAGTTGATAAGCTCGAAAGAGTAAGGTCTATATTTTTCATTTCCCTAACAGCTATAAGCTAAAAGCTATTTATCTACTCTTCTCTGAGAGATTCTTGAATTGCAGTCTTGTCGCCTTGCTTTACGGCTTGGAAGAATTTCTTTAGAGTTTCAACTATAACCGGTAATTCAAGATAATCTATAAGTATTGCTATCCAAGCAAGCCAAAGTGGTAGTGCCACACCCGTGCCTCCAAAACTTTGTACGACGAACTCATCGGTTATCCAAAATATATGAAGCCATTGACTGTTTAAGAAAATCAAATATAAAATCGGTTTGAATCGTTTACCTTTTCGGATTTCGTTTATATAAACTAAAGATACGCTGATTATTGCTGGGATCTCTGTATAATCAACCAAGATCACCAACCACTCAATGTTCTCATGTAGGTGGAAAAGTGCTTCGCCCGTTAGGCGTCCGATTACGACATCTCCTATAAGCCAAATAAGATGGATAATCTGAAGTAGGAATAGGAAAGCCGCTGTCCCGACGTTTACGAGGTAATGTTTTTCATACCATTGCCAAAATTTTTTAATCATACATAAAGCATTATAGCACAGTGAAGAGCTTGTGGTTTGTCGGGGTTGAATCCACATCGCTATTGCAATGTTTTGCAAAACACTGCAATAGCGATGTGGTCTATGTGTGTGGTGTACGAAATACTAATAAAGATACGAAAGTACGAATGAAAAAATCTTAAAAATCAAATCTAAAATCTTAAATAAAATTTTAAAATTTGGAATTTTTGTCTGTCCGAACGGATGTTCATTCGTGCGGGAATTTTTGTAAATAACGCTTAAATATCTGTTAGGTTTTAGCCTGCCAGCCCTCCCGATGGTCGGGAGCAGGCGGGCTTTTAGGAAGAATGGAGGGTTAAAGGTAGTCTGACTAACTCCGCAGCGGAGTTAGTCAGACTACCTGGATCCTAAACCTGTATCAAGTTGTCCATTGTAAGCTCTTAATGTTTTCGTTTGGAAATTCGGGAATTATAAAAATTCTTTAAAAATTAAAAATTGGAAATT
>PCWC01000003.1:2174-12983 GCA_002787175.1 Parcubacteria group bacterium CG11_big_fil_rev_8_21_14_0_20_39_22
TCGTATCAGGTGGAGGGTGGAATATATAACAATGATTGGGCGCGAGCGGCAAAAAATCATAAGGTTCCGGGCGCTGGTGCAGCTTGCAATCATTACAATCTTTTCCAATCTGATTTTGCGATTGCTAAACAAATCGGCCTAAACGCCTATAGAATGTCTATTGAATGGTCGCGTATAGAACCTCAAGAAGGAGTTTTCGACGAAGATGCTATAGAACATTACCGGAAAATGATAAGAGCTGTTAAAGAAAACGGTATGATTCCGTTTGTAACAATCTGGCATTTTACGATTCCAGTTTGGCTATCAAACAAAGGAGGAATGATAGCGAAAGAAGCTCCATACTTGTTTGCGAGATATTCATCTTTTGTAATTGAAAAGCTTGGTAGGGAAGCCGATTTTTGGGTAACAATAAATGAACCTTTGGTTTTTGCTGGTAACGGATATCTGCGAGGCAAGTGGCCTCCGTTTGAAAAGAATGTTTTCAACTTTGCTCGTGTCTATGTAAATCTTGTGCGATGTCACCGTCTGTCATACAAGAAAATGAAATTAAAAAATGAATTTATACAGATCGGTATCGCAAAAAACAATGTCGATTTAATCGCGGGCAAAAATCCGTTTCTAAAAATTGGTGCAAAAATCGCTCGGATTGTAAGAAATAGTTTATTTCTACGCCTTATAAGAAATCATCAGGATTTTATAGGTATAAATTATTATTTCCACAAGAAGTTGGGCGTGGATGAAAATTTGCCTGAGTCTGATATGGGTTGGCAAATATATCCGAAAGGACTTTTGTCTGTTCTCGATGAGGTAGCGGTTTTTAAAAAGCCGATTTACATAACTGAAAACGGTATAGCCGACCGCCACGATGAAAAAAGAGCTGGTTTTATAAGAGAGCATGTAAATATTTTGGAAGATGCAATAGCGAAAGGAATTCCCGTCAGGGGTTATTTTCACTGGTCCCTTCTTGATAATTTTGAATGGGCGGAGGGTTTTAACGAAAGGTTTGGACTTATACATATCGACTACGACAGCCAAAAGAGGACCATCAAAGATTCCGCTTTTTCGTATCGAAAAATAATAGAAGAAAATCAGAATCGGTAAGCTTTCCGTGGATAGAAAGTAGAGTTTAAATTATAATTTACCTATAATATGGAATTTTGGATTTTATTGGTTGTAGTAGCTCAATTCTTTCAAGCAATAGTCGTATTGCTTGATAAATATCTCGTGAGTTCGCCCGAGATTCCGAGACCAGCAGTCTATGCTTTTTACATCGGAATCCTGTCTTTTTTTCCGATTGTACTTGTGCCTTTCGGTATAATACATTTGCCGAGCCAGCTTGTAATTGAGCTTGCCCTTTTAGTCGCCGGAACCTATATTGGTGCACTTATTTTTCTCTATAGCTCACTGAAGGTTGCCGATGCAACCGATGTCGCACCTTTTCTCGGGGCTGTTACCGCCGCTTCGACATTTGGATTTAGTTTTTTCATCTTAGGGAGTGAATTGCCTCGACATTTTTTCTTGGGAGTGGTGTTGCTGGTCGTCGGTATGCTTTTTGTGGCACACCTGCGATTTAATTTGAAAGCGCTGTTTTTTGTAATTTGTTCAGGGCTTTTATTTGCAGTATCCTCGGTTTGTATAAAATTGATGTTTAATAATACTGATTTTATAAATGCTTTCTTCTGGTCGCGGATGGGAAATGTACTCGGAGCTCTACTTCTACTTTTGTGGCCACCGGTACTTTTTGCGGTTTTTAGCGGAATGAAAAAAAGCACAAACAAAATCCGGTCTCTCGTAATCGGCAACAAGGTGCTATCTGGTACCGTCTTTCTTCTTTTGCTCTGGGCTATTAATATCGGAGATGTATCAGTCGTAAATGCTCTTACCGGACTTCAGTTTGTATTTTTGTTTATTATTGTGATTGCACTCGGTAAAAGAAGGCCGAAATATATAAAAGAAGTTTTGCGTCCCGGTCATATACTTCACAAAGTAGTGGCGATTATCCTTATAACATCGGGGCTGTTCGTATTGTTTTTGTAGTTGTACTGATAAACTGATAAGCAAATATGAATTATATAAAAAAACATAAAAAAATGGTCTACATTATTTTCGTGCCGATCTTTATAATTTTGGTTCTCGCTGTCTTGTCGATCAGAAAGATTCCAGAGGATATAGAATACGGAGTTTCTTTTAGCAAGTATCATAGCGACGAGCTTGGACTGTCGTGGCTTGAGGCATACAATGCGATACTTGGAGACCTCGGTGTTAGGCATTTAAGGTTGTCAGCACATTGGCCTATGATTGAGCCCAGTGAAGGGGAATACAATTGGGAAGAACTTGATGTTCAGATGGATTTGGCATCCGATTATGATGCAGAGGTTATTTTAGGTGTGGGTAAGAGGTTGCCAGGCTGGCCGGAATGTCATATACCAGATTGGGCAAGGGGTCTGTCTGAATCAGATTTAGAGAATAGAATAACAAAGTACATAAACGAAGTCGTGTATAGATACAAAGACCATCCTTCACTTGTCGCTTGGCAAGTTGAGAACGAGCCTTTTCTTTTGGGTTTTGCTAAGGAACACTGCGGTAAATTGAATAAGGATTTTTTTGACAAAGAAATCTCTCTTGTGAAGACTATCGACGGTAGCCATCCCATACTTTTGACCGATGCTGGTGAAACAGGGACATGGTTTAGTTCTTATAAAAGAGGTGCCTGGTTTGGTACAACAATGTACTTGTATATTTGGAGTAATAAGCTCGGACCTTTACGATATCCGATGACCCCTCACTTTTTCAGAATAAAGCAAAATATTATGGAGCTTTTTTATGGTAAAAAACCTTCTTTTTTGATAGAGCTCGGTCTTGAGCCGTGGCTCTTACAGCCTATAGTTGATACTCCGATTGAGGTTCAATACAGTCGAATGAGTATAGACAAGTTTGAAAATATAATTTCTTTTGCGGAAAAAAGTGGTTACGACAAGCAGTACTTGTGGGGGGCCGAATGGTGGTATTGGATGATAAAACGAGGCAATTCCAGATACTGGGATAGGGCAAGGGAGCTTTTTTACTGACCTTTTCCATACAAGCTAACTAAGCAAAAGTGAGGATTTTTGTTGTAAGCGATATACTGGAGTGCAAAATCTCTTGAGTCGTAGCTATGACTACGGTGAGAGATATTTTGTGCGAAGCGTGTCGCAGACGGCAAAAAAGACCGGTTTTACGTTAGTTTATGTGGAAAAGGTCAGTAGTTAAATTTTTGCTGTTTACGCATAAAATTCCAAATTCTTCTTTACAGCCATACGACGTTTTGATAATATGTGTGAAGTGGTAGTAATGTGAGCTTATGAAGTTTTAATTTGGAATCTGTATGCTGTTTTAACGTGAACATTGTTTCTGGTGAGTCGGCATAAGATTATTATTAAAAAATATTTATTATCAAAGTTTTATTAAGTAAGAAATATATTTATGGAGACAAACAACTCTCAAAACACGAACTCGGGATCAGGTAAAAAGTCAGGCGGTCTTAAAAGTGCAATTATAATCATATTGCTTCTTGCGGTACTTGGAGCGCTTGTTTGGTTTATAATGGGTAAGGATAAAACCGATGATAAGGTTGAGGCAACTCTTGAGAAGGGTACTGTAGCTATGGTAAATGGTGAAAAGATAACTGAAGAGTACTTCAATTCACGTGTTTCCGAATCAAGGACAAACCTTGAAGCTCAAGGAGCAGATTTTTCTGCTGATGCTACTCTTTTGCCACAGCTTAAAAAACAAGTTATCCAAGACCTTGTAAATGAAAGATTGGTTTTACAGGATGCAAAAAAGCAAGGACTATCAGTTTCCGAAGATGAAATAAATACTCAAGTTCAAGCAGTAAAAGACAGGTTTGAGACTGAAGATGCTTATAAAGCCGAGCTTGTCGCTGCAGGACAGACAGATAGCTCATTTAGAGAAACAGTAAGAAGGGAGCTTTTGGTACAGAAATATGTAAGTTCTGTTTCGGCAAAGCAAAATTTGACAGCGACTGACCAAGAAGCACAAACTATCTATGATCAAGCTTCACCTGCTGAAGGAGAAGAGAAGCCTGCTTTTGAGGATGTTGTGGAAAATATCAAACAACAAATCGTTCAGCAAAAACTCTCAGGTATTATTCAAGGTATAATTGATGATTTGCGAACTGAGGGAACAATAAAGATTGATCCTTCTTTGAAATAGATAAATTTAAAACTAATGTTTTCTAAGACACCGACTACCGAGTCGGTGTTTTTAGTTCTGTGCATAAAATGCAACGACAACAAAAACAATTATTGCTATAATTTGGTTGAGAAAATAATTTTATGGCGTCTCCTTTACTTTTAGAATATGTAGCTAAGTTAAAAAATATGAGTCCTCGACCCTCATCTGAAGCCGTCGAGGCTACACTTTTGCGTGCTGGTTGGGAGGAAGATGAGGTTAGAGAAGTGCTTGCTACATACAATGGACAATCGACTAAAATAGATACTTCAAATACTTTACCGGATTTGAGTAATAAAAATGAAACGACCACATCGTCTACTCAAGAAGAATTGCCAGACTTCTTGCTGCCTCAAAACGAAGGTATAGTTTTCTTTGAGGAGGAAAAGAATAAGTTTAAACCTTTAAACAGGTTTGAGGATAATTCTGTAGAAAACGAAAGCCGTTTTGAGGAACAAGAATTAACTCAAAAAAATTTAAACGAAGCAGATGGTGGAGTCAAGGTGAAAGATATTCCAAGTGATTCAAGTAGTGAATCTAAACCAACAAAGGAAGAACCTGAGATGGTGAAAGAAACTGGTTCGATAAACGAAAGACCTGGGCGAAAGCTACCAGAAAAGCCGGCAAGGCCTTATAAAAATACATTTGAGGTAAAGAAACCGAATTCTTATCCATCACAAATAGTACAGAATCCTGTTCAACAAAATGTAATTAAAGAGAAGGCTTTGAATGTGCTTCAGACTAAGCTTCCTAAAAAGGGTAAAGGTCTTAAAACGGCTGTCATCTCGGTTATGATTGTTCTGGTATTGGGATCAGGAGGATTTTTTGCAATGAAGTATTTTAAGATTGGACCGTTTGCTGGACCTCCGTTTGAAAACGCAGATAGCGTGGCAAAATTGGCCTCATTGTGGAAATCATTTGATGAAATTCCAATTGAAATGTCGATTGGAATTAGTTCTACCATAAGCGAGGGTGAGAATAATATTTCTTCGGCTACGACAACCGAAAATTCAATACTTCCGATTGACTTAAAATTCGTGCGAGGACTAATTTCAGGGCTCGATCCTACAAATGCTGATTTGGAGGCAAAATTTAAAGGATCACTCAAAAGGAGTGAGAAGAATTTTAATGTAACAGGAGATGTTAGGGTTGATGCTACGAGCGGTGATACTATATTTGTTTATGAGGGGAATGTCGTAACTGACAGTGATTCGTCCATATTTTTTAGGTTAGACAAAATACCTCTTTCTATATTTGATGTTGAGCCAATAAAGGGGAGATGGGTAAAGGCTTCAGAAGCCGATGCTTTGTCAAATGGAAAGTACTTTGGTTTTCCAGAGGAAGTGTCTCGATCAGGACTGGAAAATTTATTCTCATTTCCTGATATAGCGGATGCTTTTTTGGTAGCTATTTCACGTGGGAAGTATTTAAAGGCAGTAGATGGAGGAGAGCCGGTTGAGGAAGAGGTTCGCGGTGAGAAAGTCTATCGTTATGATCTAAAGTTTGACGAGACGGCTGTGCAGTCATTTAGAATCGTGTTTCTTGAGGAGCTTGGATTGAAGGGTGCGCCGAAAGATTTTATATCCTATGTCCAGAGTGATGAATTTTCAAGAGATTTACAAGGGTTGTCTTCTAAAATGACAATTTCCGCCTGGTTTGGTGGTAGAGGAATGTTGAAGGAGATTTCGATAGAAACTTACTTTGTTCCATCCGACCAGGACTCTTGGCAAAATCGATCTATGAACTTGAAAGTAGATATCTCTGTACTCGAAGATAACCCAAATCCATTGGATATTCCGAGGGAATTCGATAATGTCGAGGAGGCCGTTATGGATATTAGAAAAATATCAAGAGATACTTATATCTTGGAAAACCAATTACAAAATGTCGAAAAGATAAGAAAAGCCTTGTTGTTTTATCGTGAACTTACTGGTGACTTTCCTTCTTCTCTTTCGGATCTTATAGCGACAGCTACCGAGATTGTGGCAAAGGGTGGAGATGGTGATATTTCAGTCTTGGAGGAAACCTTTGCTGGTAGGATCTACCAGAGCGAACTATTGCTTGCAGAGGTACCTACAGACTTATATACAGGAGACCCTTACTCTTATGTCCGGTTAAAAGATAATTACGGACTCCGATATGAGATCAAGTTACCTGATTTTGAAGATGGAATGATTTTGAAACAACTTTATAATATTTCTTACTCACCTGCAGGGGATTCTTTGGTCTGGAGATATGTTGGAGGTTTAAACACATCTGATGTCGATGTCTTGTCTATTGAGTCTATAGATGCCTCAGAATCTGATACCGACGGAGACGGCCTGCCTGACTCTTTTGAAGATTACATCGGCACCGACAAGCGAAGTGCTGATAGTGATGATGATGGAATAAGTGATTTTGAGGAGGTTACCGAGGGTCAAGGGCGGTAGAGTGTAAGTCTATTTTTTGCAAAAAGTGTCAGTATGTTACAATTGCAGTAAATTATTATTTTGACTTTATTTTTTTATGATTGATTCAATTTTTTTACACCCAGTTTGGGAGAAAGTTATTTTGGAAAACACTGTTAGAGAATATGGGGTTGCTGTAATACTTTTTTTCATTTTCTATTTTGTTTTTAGGATATTTTATAGTGTCGCTATTCAAAGACTGTCTATAATTTCACAAAGAACAGAAAACGATCTGGATGACCTGTTGATATCAGTCGTTAAGTCATTTAAGCCGAGGTTCTATACTTTCGTAGCTTTTTTTATTGCCTTTAAAACAATTTATGTTGTCGATTTAGTCGATAAGGGTATAACAGCGTTGCTTATTTTGTGGGTAATATACCAAGTTTCCGGGATAGTTCAGGTCATAATTGACTATGCTGTTGGTAAACGATTTACAGATTCAGAAGAAGGGGAAAAAGATGGACAAGCTAAAGCTGCGGTTGATTTTCTAAATCTTATCGTTAAAGGGGTTCTTTGGGTGTTTGGAATCCTAATGCTACTTTCTAATTTGGGGATAAATATAACATCACTCATAGCAGGACTCGGAATTGGTGGTGTTGCAATCGCCTTTGCTCTCCAGAATATTTTAGGAGACCTCTTTAGTTCATTTGCTATTTATTTCGATAAGCCCTTTGTCGTTGGAGACTTCATCGTGGTCGGCGACAAGATGGGGGTAGTAAAAAAAATCGGCATAAAGACGACCCGAGTCCAGGCTCTTCAAGGAGAAGAAATTGTTTTTAGCAATAAAGAGCTTACATCGACGTCAATACAGAACTTCAAGCAGATGCAGGAGAGGAGGGTTCAGTTTTCAATTGGTGTAACTTACGACACATCGCCAGATAAAATAGCAAAGGCAAACAACAAAATTGGTGAAATAGTTAAAGAGATGGAGCATATAAGGTTTGACCGCTCTCATTTTAAGGAATTTGCTGATTCATCCCTTGTGATTGAAATTGTCTACTATATAGATACTGCTGATTATAATAAATATATGGATATACAGCAGGAGCTTAATCTCTCAATTATGAAATTCTTTAAGAAAGAAAAAATAGAGTTTGCATTTCCTACAAGAACTATATTTTTACAGAAATAATAGTATATGAATATAAAAGACGAGGTCATAAAAGCACAAACTTGGTATGACAAGACTCCAGAAGAAGTGCTTATAGAGATTGGTGGTAGTGAGTCGGGATTGACGTCAGATGTAGCAAAGGAACATCTCAATCGCTTTGGGCAAAACTCCTTACCGACAGAAAAAGTCGATTCATACTTTAAAATACTCTTACGGCAA
Organism: Parcubacteria group bacterium CG11_big_fil_rev_8_21_14_0_20_39_22; assembly: GCA_002787175.1. Taxonomy (GTDB): domain Bacteria; phylum Patescibacteriota; class Minisyncoccia; order Phycocordibacterales. The sequence continues at coordinate 10,182 of PCWC01000003.1, forward strand.
TTTCAGGGACCTCTCATCTATATTTTGCTAATCGCCTCGGTAATAGTTTTTGCGATGGGCGATATTATTGATGGGCTTGTGATCCTTTTTGTCCTTATAATAAACGCTCTTATAGGAGCAGGACAGGAAGGGAAGGCAAAAGAGAAATTGTCTGCTCTTACAAAACTTACTGAAACAAGGGCGACTGTTATGCGAGACTCAAAGGAGACTGATATAAACGCTGGTTTATTGGTTCCTGGTGATGTTGTTGTTTTGAGAGAAGGAGATCAAGTGCCTGCAGATGGTCGCATAATATCAAGCTCATCTCTAACCATAGACGAGTCTGCCCTTACTGGCGAATCTGATCCTGTTTCAAAAAGTACGGAAGTCATAAAGGCAGATTCCCTCGTGACTGGTGATCAGAAAAATATGATGTGGAAGGGGACATATGTCACATCCGGCTTTGGTAAGGCAGTGATTGTTGCCACAGGTATAAATACGGTTATTGGAACTATAGCGGCTCGTATAAAAGATATTGATTCGGAGGTTCCGTTAAAGAAGAGTATCCGTGTTCTCACTAGATTTATAATGTTTTTTATGGTGGTGGTAGTTGTTGTCGTATTCTTTGTCGGAATACAGGCTGGTAACAGTGTTGAATATATGTTCAAAACTGTGGTGGCGCTTGCGGTCTCGTTTGTACCTGAAGGGCTACCTGTAGTGGTTACTCTTATACTGGCAACGGGAGTTTGGCGTATGAGCGAACGTAATGCCCTGGTCAAGAAGCTACAGGCGGTTGAAGCTCTCGGTCAGGCTGATGTTATAGCCGTGGACAAGACTGGAACCATAACCAAAAATCAGATGATGATATCTAAGCTCTACGCTGGTGGTGAGGTCTTCAATGTTACGGGAGATGGTTATGCTCCTGTCGGAGAATTAAAGAGAGTAGGTGGCGAAGCGATAGAGTCTCCGAATCATCCGGAAATAGTTTTCGCGGGACGAGTTTCTGTCTTGACTGCCACCGCTTCAGTTGTCTACGATGAAGAGAAAAAAGAATGGATACGAAAGTTCGGTGAGCCAACAGAAGCTGCTCTTTTGACTTTTGGCAAAAAAATAGGATTTACAAAGGAGGGGATTCTTAGAGAATATAAGCAGTTGTCAGAGATTCCGTTTGATTCTAATCTGAAATATCACGCAACTATCAACGAGATTGACGATAAAATTGTATTTCATGTTGCCGGTGCTCCCGAGGTAATTTTAAAAAATGCAACCCAGATATGGAAAAACGGTTCTTGTCAGCCTTTTACTGATAAAGATAGAGTCGAATTTAAAAACAATCTAAAGGAATTTGCTGATTCAGGACTTCGTGTTCTTGCGCTTGCTACCGCGGTGATAGAAGATGCAAATATTAATCCGGAAAAGATGCCTCCACTTTGTATGGTGGCTCTTGTCGGTATGAGTGATGTTATAAGAGCAGAGGCTGCTCAAGCTGTAAAGGATGCGACTATGGCGGGAGTCAAAGTAGTTATGATAACCGGAGATTTTGAGGATACTGCGAGATCAATAGCAGCTCAGGTGGGTATTTTTAAGGAAGGAGAAAGGGTAATGACAGGGGTGCAAATGGATGAACTTGATTTCGATCAGTTGGCAGGGGAAGTCGGAGATGTTTCTGTTTTTGCCAGAGTGGGACCGGAACATAAATATAAAATAGTTAAAGCATTTCAAAAGAGGGGAGATAAGATAGCTATGACTGGAGACGGAGTCAATGATTCATTGTCACTGGTCGCCGCTGATCTTGGGGTGGCAATGGGTAGATCTGGAACTGATGTGGCGAAAGAGGCGGCAGATATAGTGCTTTTAGATGACAATTTTGCAAGTATTGTTGCAGCTATTGAAGAAGGACGAAATATTTACCATTCTATTAAAAAAGTGATTTTGTATTTATTTGGAACTGCAGTAGGAGAGATAGTAGCAATCACAGGAGCAATATTTTTGGGCTTTCCGATTCCACTTACACCAAGTCAGATTATTTGGCTTAACTTAGTTACAGACGGATTTTTGGTCGTCGCACTCGGGCTCGGTCCGATAGATAAAAGTCTTCTTTACGACAAGGTTAAGCGACGAGGGCGTTTTATCGTAGATTGGCTTATGATGGAGAGGGCTTTAATTATGGGTTTTGTTATGGCTGGGGTATCTCTTTTTATGTTTGTAGAGTATTTGGACGAAGGGATTGTGAAGGCTTCAACTATCGCTCTTACCGCCCTTTCTGTGACTCAGTGGTTTAACGTTTGGAACGTCAGGTCGGAAAGAAGGTCTATCTTTGCTATGAATTGGTTTTCGAATAAGTATTTACTATGGGCGACTGCGATAGTTGTTGTGCTTCAAATGGCTGTTGTGTACCTGCCTTTTATGCAAACTATATTTAGAACAACTCCTTTGTCACTATCTGAATGGGTAATGATTTTAGGATTTAGTACCTTTGTATTTATAGCGGAGGAGATTAGAAAGTTCCTACACTTTGTATTTAGAAAGATTAAAAATATCGAGGGTCTTAAAGGTGCGGTTCAAGGTTAACCCTATCTTCTTGCTATCTCAATACGTTTTGAGGGCTTTCGAGTTTTGGTGGGACGATTATATAAAGACAGATTTTACGGCATAAGGTACATAAACGTAGGGATAAAATAACTAATACAGCTTGCAGTTAAGCCATACTTTGGGTATTTTTTAAACACCATGATTAAAAAAACACAAAAAATGTCCACAATGTGGTTTAAACAACACAGTTAAGAATGGTATCTATAGGGGTATACAAACATATGTTTGCAA
>PCWC01000018.1 GCA_002787175.1 Parcubacteria group bacterium CG11_big_fil_rev_8_21_14_0_20_39_22
AATTGATAGATTACTCTATGTTATCAGACACACTTTATTTTACAGTCCCAGAATTTTTTGGAATCTAACAAAATTTTAATTTCTCAATGTTTAAGTTTAGAAATTGAATTTTAAAAATTATTTTAAAATTTAAAATTATAAATTTAAAATTCTTAGGCGTAGTACTGTGTCTTTGCTGTTAGTTGTAGTCCTATTAGATTAGGATTCATTAGTAGATTGAGTCATACTATATATCACTTGTTGCTTTAAGCGCTCCTCTCGTATACTTGTTTGAAGGACTCCAAAGCATCCAGGAATCGATTCCTGCGTCGTATGTCGCTTGTATTTGAGCTCTGACCTCAGCTACATCATACGTACCGCCATAATCAAAATCTTGAAGCCACGGACGTATTTTTGATATAGGGAAAGTAGGTTTACTGTATACCATAGGCGTAGTCGTTGAAATCGGAATAGCTCCTTCAAAAGCAACGAGTGTTGTGGTCGCTATCGTCTTTTGGACGGCACGGTCGAGTGCGAATTTTATAATCTCATAAGGGTATTTGTTTGGGTCACTCCATCCATTAAATCCTGGTGGATAGTGTGAAGGATAGATCATCGGAGAGAGGTAATCGAAATAAGGTAATACCCTTTCCCAAACTTGTCCGATGTTGAGATCGAAGTTTTCGGCATTTGTCGTCATTCCAAAAAGGTCGGCAGAAATGACCGGTCTGTAACCACTCTCTTCTCCATATCGGTCGATTTCCTTTTTAAGATAAGAGAAGAAAGATTCCAAGACTTCTTGTTTAGGACGATCACCACTTTTTGGAAAAGAGATATCTTTCATCGGTCCATCTGAAGGAAAGCGAATGTAGTCGAAATTGAGTTCATCAAAACCGATGTCGGTAGCCGATTCGGATATGGAAATTATGTAATCCCAGACTTCTTTTGAACCTGGATCGGTGAAATGAAGTTTTTTGTAATCAGACCAGACCGTACCATCGCTCTTTTTTAAAACTGCCACCTCTGGGTTTAGAACAGCAAAATGAGAATCTTGAAAGACCGTGATGCGAGCTATAGTATATATTCCCTTTTGATTAAGTTCTGAAAGAAATTGCGGTAAATCAGAAATAAAACAATCACTTGGTACTGCGTGGGCCAACTCTTCTTTGCCTGGATCGAAGGCGAGCTTACCGGTGTAATCTTTGATATCGATTATCACGGCATTTATCTCGGTCTCCTCGATAAGTTCTACGAGATTTTTCCGAATCGAAGGAGTTGAAGCTACACAACTTGTCATATATACAGCCCGAAGAGACTCTGGAGGATCGATATGAGGAAACCTTGGTTTATTTGGAGTCTTTTCTTTGTCTTTTAATTTATTGGAGTTATCGATAATAGTGGCGTCATTTGAATTATCAAACGAATAGGTTACTGAGAAAATATTATTCAGTAATACATAGAGCAAAATCGTCAGTAAGACTATAATCACAATAAATACTCCCCTTTTTATAGTGGGAGTATTTGTAACTGAAGACTTTTTATTTTTAAATTCAGGATTCAAGCGCGACATTGTCTTCTTTTGAAGAATTTGCGGATAACGATGCTACGGCAGATGCAAAACCGGATGACTGATCGGCCTTTTCTCTATTTTCAACAAAAACAGGACTGCTTGTCTTGGTTTTTTTAGATTTACCTTGTAGGTTTTGACTTGAAATCTCTGTCTTACGCACGCTTCGAGAGATCATTATTACAAGCAATCCTATAATTACAATAAAAAACGAGTCCCAAGAAAATGGGAAGCCGAGCCACGGCAACATTACGAGCAAAACTCCGAGAAAAAATAATGACTTAGCATTTTTCATAAAAACAGTATACCATTAAATAGGAAAAGTAAAAAAGTAAAAGGATTTTGGATTGTCTAAACCTGAAACGGAAAGGATTCTTATGAATTTGGAGGATGCGATTGGTAAAATCAATGGTAACTTCACGGAATACACCATACGGCTCAAAAAGAATGGGAATGAGATCGAGGGTCAAATAAAAAGCATTGTTGCTAAGAACAATGAAGTCACTGTAAGTCTTAAGACATATAAAGAGCGGAGAAACGGGAGTAAGTTTCTAATGCTACCTACGATCATCTATTTTATAGGCGACGCTTGGTGCAGGGTCTTTTGTGAGAAGAAGATCTACGCAAAAGTGAGAGGAGGTAGCATTAAAACCGAAGAAGAAAATCAAAGGTTTAAAGTGACTTTTTTGACAACCGAAAAAGAGGAAGTGTCCATCTTCCGAGAAGATGACAGCTAAACCTGATTCTTAACACCCCTTTGCATCGTTTGATCGATTGCAAAGGGGTGTTTTTGTTTTAAGTAAACCCAGAACCTTGATCACAAGGACGTTAAACGTATGGGTAAAAGAAGATAAGAATCAAGCCCAGCGTGCAAGCACGGGGAGTTCAAAGACAAGCCCCAGTCGCTTTGCGAACTAACACCTATTTTTTAATAGGTGTAGATGCAAGGTGTTGGGTAAATTGTGTCTATTTTACGGTAAATTTTTAACTAAGAATTAGTGTAATGCTTTGTAAAACAAGGGCAAATTGGGATTTAAAAAAATAAAACTACGGCAACCTGGTTGGGTATGTTTTAGTTTTGAACTTGCGACAGTTTGAGGGTAGGGTTAAAATTTAGGATATGAATAAAGATTTAAGCAAAGAACGTTGTGAGCCGTGCGAAGAAGGAACGGGGCATTTGATGGTAAATGAGATAAAAGAATTGTGGCGACAAGTCCCCGACTGGACATGGGAGGACCATCATCATTTAACACGAGAATTTAAGTTTAACGATTTTAAACAGGCTCTTGCTTTTGTAAATGAGGTTGGAGAATTGGCAGAATCGGAAGGACACCATCCTGACATATATTTTGGATGGGGTTATGTGAAAATTACTCTTTTTACCCATAAAGTAGATGGTTTGACTGAGAACGATTTTATAATGGCGGCGAAAATAGACCGGCTTTAGACTGTCAATCTTCGATTCAAGATTTAGGATTCAAGAATATAGAAGACCTCGATTCGCAAAGCGAATCGAGGTCTTTGTATTAAGTGTCAAAATACGAATGATCCCTCTTCGCGAAGCGCTTCCTCCATCGCTAAAGCTCCGGCGGACAAGTCGGAGGGACACGGTGCGAATCTACAGATGATACCTGCCCGCTCTCGCACAGCGTGGGGCAGGCGGGCGAATAGCTACGAATAAGAAATGATTATACATGCAATAAATTCACCTAATTACTAATTAGTCTAATTCACCTAATAAAATACTAAAATCAAAATATCAAATTACCAACTTGCCTGACTATCCGAGTTTGAAAATTGGAAATTTTATTAGAAATTAGGTGAATTGGGTTAATTAGAAATTATCACCACTATCTCCCCTCTCACTTTCTCTTTATTATCATCAAAAAATTGTAAAAGTTCTTCGGCAGTGCCGGAGACGACTTCTTCATGGATCTTGGTGAGCTCGCGAGCGATGGTTACATTCTTTTTGGGTGCGAACTTTTTTAACGATTCAAGGGCTTTTATAATACGATGTGGAGATTCGTAAAAAACATAAGGTCTCTTAGCTTCAGCTATTTCTTTAAACAGAGTCTCCCTTCCCTTTTTATGAGGCAAGAAACCGAGGAATGTGAAATCGTGAATGGAAATACCTGAAATCGACAAAGCAGAAACAAGGGCGCTCGGTCCCGGTATCGCTTGTATAATAGTATGAGGAGAATTTTTTCTTATATGACCTACGAGTATCGACCCTGGATCGGAAATCCCCGGGGTACCAGCATCGGTCACAAGAGTGATGTGTTTGCCTTCACTTAACCAGTCGGTGATTTTCTGAATAGAAGCACCGCTCTTTTGTTCGTTGTAAGCGGAGAGTTGTTTGTCTTGGATGTCTAAGTGAGAAAGCAGACGCTTGGTCATCCGCGTATCTTCACAGAGGATAATGTCGGCTTGACGCAATATCTCTACTGCTCTGTAAGTGATGTCGGACAAATTGCCAATTGGGGTGGCTACGACCGATAAAATACCATGATCGTCTGTGTTGTCGTTTATGTTTTTCATAATAATTATTGAAATTATCCGAACTCGATGTTTATGAATTCTTAAATTGTATTACCTCTATTCTAATGTTCTCAAGAACATTAGAATAGACTCCGCACGCTTTGTGAGTTTGTGTCTTACGGATGAACCATCTGCCCTCTTCAAAACCAAGCCCGCATACGCAAGCCGACTGATATGTTCGGAAGCTGTCTTGTAATTTATATTCAAAATATCGCTTATGTCTTCGACCGACAATTCTGGCTTACTTTTCAAAAGAGTTAACATCTGGATTCTACGATGATTTGAAAAGCTCCTGACTATTCTCTCGAGTGCATGGTAATTTGTCTTATTGTCACTCCGTATTAGGGAAGCATGAGTTTTATTTTTGGAATTTTTCATTGCTTTTAATTATACGCTATTCTCTGAATATGTTCCAGTGTTCTTGAGAAGATTGGAACATATAACACGAGAGTGATAAATCCCTCCCCCTTCGGGTACTTCTTACAGAAGCTGTCCACTCATTGGGTCTTTTGAATGCAAAAGCCCTCAATGAGTCTTGCAGAAGCACCACAAGAGTACTTCCCTTTTCTAAAGACGAGTACGTCTAAGAAAATTAGGTCGCACCCTCACCCTTTGGGAAAGGGGGAATAGCCCCGTTTGGCCTATGGCAAACGGGGCTAAAAAAATTTGAAAGAATCTGATTTGGGATCTAACACGAATGGCAGTGGTCTGACTACTTCCACTTTAAACATTGAGAACGTCCCGTGTCTTATGATTCCTATTGCATATAACATACTTAATGTTCTATACTCATTGCCATGGACGAATCCTCACGACTTTTCGCTTATATTACAAAAAAGCCATTGGTCTATGTCTGCCGTGATATTGAAAGGGCTTTTATCTTGCCTCCTGATACTGAAGGTTACTTTATTGTAACTAACGACACGCCAGACGGTCGAGCCATAAAGGAAAAAGCGGTCGAAAATGTACTTTTAATAAAAAGGTCCGAAAATGAGAATCTAATCTCGACTGATAAGCTAATCGAACATCCCCAAACAAAAAAGTTTCTTAAAAAGATTGGTGCAAACTCGATCACGGTTTTCAAAAATGATAGTCAGATTGAAAAATCTGCTCGAAATGTTGGTGTGAAAATTTTAAATCCGAGTGCTGATATGGCACAAAAAATCGAAGATAAGATAAGTCAGGTGAAATGGCTGGGAGAGTCGGCCCGTTTTTTGCCAAAGCACGAAATTCGCACGTTAAAAGATATAAAATGGGATGGCAAACCTTTTATAATCCAGTTCAATCATTCTTATGCCGGTGAAGGCACTCACCTTATTGAAAACGAAAGAATATTGAATCAATTTAGCGAAAAGTTCCCCAACCGAGAAATTCGGAAAGCAAAAATAATACACGGACCGGTATTTACGAGCAATCACGCCGTTACAAGCAACGGAGTCGTTCACGGTAATATTAGCTATCAAATCACCGGTCTCTCCCCTTTTACCGATAACCCTTTTGCTACGGTCGGCAATGATTTTGGTTTACCAAAAATGATTTTGTCTAAAGAACAGATAAGCAAGTACAGGGAGATAGCCAAAGAAATCGGCGACAAACTTTCAAAAGAGGGCTACAAAGGTCTGTTTGGAATCGACATAATAATGGAAGAAAAAAGTTGCAAACTTTATTTGCTCGAAATAAATTCAAGACAGACGACCAATGCCACTTTTGAATCGGGTCTACAGGAGCACAACAACCCGGGTAAACTTACTATCGGCCAAGCACACCTTATGGCACTTCTTGATATTCCGGTTGCCGGACCAGTTGTGGAAATTAGAAATGGCGGTCAGTTGGTGCAGAGAATAACTAAGTCATGGCAAGAGAAGAATCCAAGGTTAAGAACCAGAAAATTGGAGGAAAAGGGATTTAGAGTATTTGTGACTCCTTACGGTTCGTCTGGAGGAAAGTCTGGACAAGAAGTCGTAAGAATACAAAATAGCGATAGTTTAGTTGTATCGCATGCTAAATTAAACTCTACGGGCAGAGAAATTGCCGAACTTTTGCCCATAAATGACGTGTCTGTGGAAAGGTTGCCAAAAGAAGCTACGGAAATAGTCGATGGTTATATGTCGCTTTTTGGCAAAAGGTGTCCGTGTCCGTATTTCAATAATACAAAGGGAGGAGTTAGAGCGAGTCTTAAAGTAAGTGGAGGGAAAGGTTTGCCTGAAGAAATTGAGGAAGAGGTAGGTATCTTGATGCTTCGAGCACATATAGATAAGGAGAAAATGGAGGCGGAAGATATTAGGAAGTTTATGATAGACCACAAAATTGGAGTGGATTGCTCGGGACTCTCATATAATATTTTAAACGCAGTGAGGAAAAGTAGAAGGGAAAAATCTTTGCGAAGAAGTCTGTCTTATCCATATGCAAAAACACCTTGGCGTAAGATTATCGCTCGATTTCGTTCTATCGAAAATACAAATGTAAAGACTTTGGCTCACGATGCAAACAGCGTACAAATCAAGATGCAAGAAGTCCGTCCCGGAGATATGATAACGATGATTTATGAAGATAAGGCGGTACGGGAATATGATCACTTACTTGTAGTAACCGAAGTCGAGAGACACGACAATGAACCGATACGAATACGGTATGTAAACTCGGTTGCTTGGCCGAGTGACGGTATATACGGACACGGAGTAAGTGAAGGAGTAATACATATAGAAAAACCTGGTGAGGATATCACTAAACAGAGATGGGTTGAGAAAGGAAAAGAAGGAGAGGAAAATTATACCCTAAGAAAAGCAAAGGAAGCTAAGGTGGAGGTGAGGAGGGTGAATAGGTGTTAGCAAAAACATGTAACGTGTAGCGTATAACATGTAGCACGAAAAGAAGGAGAGAATTCACCTAATTCATCTAATTTCTAATTGACCTAATAAAATTTCAAATCGGAAAGAGGAGGGGAATAGGTGTTAGGATGAGTCATGTAACGTGTAGCGTATAACATGTAACATAAAGGCATGGAGCGTGTAGCTTGTAACGTTTAACACAAAGCATAGAACATAAAGACGGGAGAAAGGGAGAGAGGAGAGGTTGAAGGCAGTCTGACTACCTCCGCGACGGAGGTAGTCAGACTGCCGGGGAAAATCCCTCCCCTCATAAGAATGAGGTACTCCCTTTATCAAAGGGAGAATAGCCCCGTCCGCCGTGGCGGACGGGGCTATTCTACTCTTATTTTTCTTCCCTAGCAGCTAACACCTAAAAGCTAACAGCTATTCTCCTTTGTTTCCATTTTATGGCTTTTTTGCTATCCTCTTAGGATGGAACAAGTAATTCTCGACATCGGCATTCTCTCATCTGTTATAAGCTTTGCTTTGATAGCGTGCATTTTTTCGCTTGGGCTTGCACCGATTATTATAGATTTTCTATACAAGTTCAATATAACGGTCGGGCGTCGAGGTGGCTATGACCCAACCCTTCTTTTTGAAGGAAGGAAGGATAAAATAAACACCCCTACTATGGGCGGGGTACTTGTAATATTTACGGTTGCCCTTATCACAATACTTTTTAATTGGGAGAGAAGTTTTACTTGGGTACCAATCGGGGTGATGCTTTTGTCGGCTTTTTTGGGAGCACTTGATGATCTTTTAAACATATTTGGGCAAAAAAGACGAAGCCGGTCGATAAAGCAAACGCTTGTACTTATAAAAGTCCATAGAGATGTTGGGGTAAGGATATGGCTTATCATTACCCTACCCTGGACAGCATTTAAGAGGACCTCCCTTTGGCTCGGCTCTCATCCAGGTAAAGGGGTACACGTTCACGAAAAACTGGCCCTACAATTTATCGCCGGTGCCATAACCGCCTGGTGGATATTTTTTAAACTTGGTGAGAGTTGGAAAGAAATCGTTCTTCCCTTTTCTGGCGGTGAGACACTGGCGATAGGATGGCTACTTGTACCTCTTATAATCTTGATTGTAATGTTTACGGCAAATGCTGTTAATATAGCCGACGGTATGGACGGTCTTGCTGGCGGGATGATGATACCGACTTTTACCGGACTTATGTTTTTATCTTGGGTCGGAGGATATACCGAAATTGCAATATTAAACGCCACGGTACTCGGTGCACTTATAACCTATACGTATTTCAATATAAAGCCAGCGAGATTTCAGATGGGTGATGTCGGATCACTCGGTCTTGGTGCTCTCATAGCCATAAACGCACTTGTGATAAATCAGATGGTGGCACTTGCACTCTTGGGTTTTATGTTTTATGTCGAAGCGATTTCGGTACTAGTGCAAATTGCGGGACGAACCTTTTTGGGACGCCGGATATTTAGAATGGCACCCCTACACCATCACTTTGAGCTAAAGGGCTGGAGTGAGGAAAAGACGATAATGAGATTTTGGGTTATACATTTGTTTTTTGTGATTTTGGGGGTATGGGTGGGGCTCCATTGAAGCAAAGCTTTAGTGAAGAATTTCTAATTCACCTAATTAACCTAATTTCTAATAAAATTTCCAATGTTTTAATTTTCAATTTTCAAACTCGGATAGTCAGGCAAGTTGGTAATTTGATATTTTGATTTTAGTATTTTATTAGGTGAATTAGACGAATTAGTAATTAGGTGAATTTATTGCATGTATAATTATTTCAATCAAAAGACTACAGAAGATTTTTCGCCGGAGAATGTGGAAGCCATGTACGATCAGGGTTTTGTTTTTACGAGGATTGGTAGAGGGGTGATGCAACAGATAAGAAGTGTACGGATTGATTTGGAGAAGTTTGATCTGACGAGTGAAAATAGGAGGATACTTAGGAAAGTTGATAAGTTTAAAGTTGGTAAGTTTGAAGTCCCGTACGGAGGGTATGACTGGACTATAGGAAAACTGGCAAAAGATTTTTATGATTCGAGAGGTGCCGATTTTAGCGCAAATAAAATAAAAGAAATTTTGACATCGGATAAGAGTAATTTCAACACTCTATTTACCTACACTGAGGATGACGCCGAGATACCGCTCGGATACGCGATATGTTTTGAGACAGAAAATATACTACATTATGCTTATCCTTTTTTTGACCATATTCACTATCCCAAAGATACCAGCATGGCGATGATGCTTGAGGCAATTGAGTATGCAAAAAAGACAAATAAGAAATATATCTATCTCGGCTCTCTGTCTCAATATAAAACACAATTTAAGGGGTTTGAGTGGTTTGATGTGGGAGACACGGATAAACACGTAAGGGAGACACGTATTAAAACAGATGGTGAGGGTATAGATAAAAACGAAGAAGGACAGATAAACAAGGATGATGGGTGCTGGAGTAACGATATTGAAAAAGCTAAAACAGTTTTAACTCTCTTAAAATTAAAGGGTAATTTATAAAAAATGGAACCTACAAACACATCCGCTTATTATTACTTTTTCTGAATCAAAAAAAGCGACGAGGTATCTCTTTTATCGTCAACTATCGGATAGTATTCCTGTTCTTGCCATTCCCTTTATCATTCTACTTATACTAAGTTCGCTTATAATATCCGTGTATATCGTAGCAATTATGGATTCTGATTGGTGGCAGATTATCTTTATGACCCCAGTGCCATATTTTTTTATACTTTTAGCATTGATTTTCATCAATCACTATGTCAATGCTCACAAGTATTCCAAGAACAGATACATTTTTGATGACAAAAAAATAACAATATTTTCCGGACCAGACTCACAGGAGATTCCATACAACAATATTATTTTTGTTAAACCTTTGAGCGATAAATATCTCGAAAATAAATTTGATGTTTCATCTTTAAAAATTGGATATGAGCAATACGCAAATTTGTTTAATGGTTCTATGTGTGATGGAGTTGAACGCATTTCAAAAGGTGGAATAACAGAAATCATCAAATTCGTATCATACTTGACCAACGCTTCAAAATCAGGGAACACTTCAAGGACATTGTTTATCCCTTTTCAATCTAAGTACCAATCTCCAATCTCACCACTATTAGACGCGATGGACGCCTATATGATAATTGAGTCGTACATAAAAAATGAGTCTGAACGGTTTAGGAAGCAAACAATGTAAACAAAGAAAGATGTGAAGAGTTGTACAAAATAATCACACTATTCAATTAAAAATTGGACCTTTTTTAATACTTCGGAGGTGGTGTGAGGATCTGCTTTGCCGATCTTTTTAGCGGAGCGGAATTTCCAATCTACAGACCGTACCTGATCGGCGATGACCACACTGACAATCTTTTTAATAGTAACAGAGACCTCAAAAGGATATCCTTTCTTTTTTGATGTTATGGGACAAACCAATACAAGCCCCGATTTTGCATTGTAGAGCTTCGGAGACACCACAAAGGCCGTACGTCTGCCGTCTTGCTCGTGGCCTTTTGTGGGAGCAAAATCAAGAAAGATGATATCGCCTCTGTCCGGAGCATTTGTCTTCTTCATATTACCAGAGTTCTTTTCCCTTATGATCGCCCCATCGGAATTCCTTATGGAGATTGTCTTTGCTTATCATACTTACCATGCCTTTTAGAGTCTCTTCGTTTGCCAAGGATTTCATAACGATTTCTTGGCCTTTGGAAGAAAGGGACACTTCCGAACCTTCTTGCAGATTCCGAGAATCTGCAAGACCTCGCGGAAGACGCACCGCTAAGCTGTTGCCCCATTTTTGGATCCTTGTGGTTGTTTTCATAATATAATTTTAGTGTGTATACATAAGTATATACATTATGGAAGTGAAGTCAATCCCCGTTCCAGCTAATAATAAATGATACCCAACTTCTACTGGATATCTAGTAATTAAGGTACCGTATTTCCATATGAAAATGGAAACAAAAAAGGAA
>PCWC01000105.1:0-10920 GCA_002787175.1 Parcubacteria group bacterium CG11_big_fil_rev_8_21_14_0_20_39_22
AGCCCTAAAACATAGTGTTTTAGGGCTATTTTTCAGACAGATTATACCAAGACCTGATCTGTAAGGGAGCTATAACCTTGATACAACATTTGGTTTGCGGGCTTTCATTATACCAAGACCTGATCTGTAAGGGAGCTATAACAACTGCTCTTCGTAGTCCTTCTCAATGGAATTATACCAAGACCTGATCTGTAAGGGAGCTATAACCCTTGCGGTTGGAAAGCACCTCCAGCCCCCATTATACCAAGACCTGATCTGTAAGGGAGCTATAACTACATAATTACCAAGAAGGGCTTTCTAAAAATTATACCAAGACCTGATCTGTAAGGGAGCTATAACGCTTTATTTGTCGCCATCTCCTTTGAAAGTTTGTTTGCGCCTTCTTGAGCAAATCTACCGGTTTCGTATCCAATGATTTCCCTTACGCTCTCTTCTGTATTAGACCGTGGTGTTCCGGAAGGAATTCGCTCTGAGAGTTCAGCAGATATCCCCGCCTTGGTAAGTTCTGTTGTTGTGGTAATATAATCATCAATGTTAGAGAAACTCTTAAAAGACGAGGAAGGCGATATTTTTCGTGTGGTTTGGCCAGGCGAGGATACATTCGACGTACCTTCCTCTATAGTTCGGGTAACTCCCGAAGGAGACGTGCCTTTAGACGGTAAATTTTGGGCTCGTGTGCTTATGTTTGGATTTTCCGAAAACTGATTCATTCTCTTTTGGTGTGGTTTTTAAAGCAATTATGCGAAATGTTTTACAATTGTAGTAATATGGAAATATGCCTCTACCTATTGATCTTATTTTAATACGTCACGGACAGTCAGAGGGCAACGCCGCCAAAAGACGTTCGGAAAAGGGTGATAATAGTGCCTACGCTCTTTTGGGAGGTCGCCATACTCGAAGTTTTCGGCTTTCTGAAAAAGGTCGAGGTCAGGCGGCACAGGCCGGCAAGTGGTTGAAAGAGGAGTTTACCCATGGAGATAATGTTCCTATTTTCGATCGGTATATCACCTCTGAATATGTGCGAGCCATGGAAACCTCGGCTCTTTTGGATTTGCCTGATGCTACATGGTTTAGGAATTTTTATCTTACGGAAAGAGACTGGGGTGATCTTGAACTCTGTCCTGATGATGAGCGTTCGGAAAAATACGGCAAGGCCATGCGAATGCGAAACACAGAGCCGTTCTTTTGGAAACCGCCAAACGGTGAATCATTTGCCGAGCTTTGCCTTAGACTGGACCGTGTCCTTTTTACACTGCATAGAGAATGCAGTGAGATGAAGGTTGTTATTGTTTGTCACGGCGAAGTTATGAGAGCTTTTCGCGTACTTATTGAGAGAATGTCACAGCAGAAATTCAAGCAAATCCATAATTCAAAAAAGACAGAAAACCGAGTAAATAATTGCGAAATACTTCACTATAGTCGGCGTAACCCGCAGACAGGGGAAATTTCTACACACACTGATTGGATGAAGCAATCTCGTCCGGCAAACTATCCTTTCTGGACAACCGGGTGGAAAAAGATCTACCGACCGAAATATTCCAACGACGACCTGATGGAAATTGTAAAAATGTCCCCATCTGTTTTGGAGTAACTTTTATTTGTATGGAGTATATAGTTTTAATGACCTATAACGATCACCAGTAATTGTCCAATCGTAGTACAAATAAACGCCCCAATCGTACGATTGGGGCGTTTATTATTGAATCAATATATTCAGTTTCTTACTTTCTTTATCACGCCCAATCGGCGGCCATGCTTCTGCGGTAAATCGGTCGCCAACGGGGCGACAAATCTTCACTTTATCTCTTAACTTTCTACCTACCAACTTATTACTTACAACTACACAATTCTCGCGTCTGTATAATTTCGTTCAATCACACTCCAATTTAGATTTTCGAAAAAGTCATCTATATATTTTCCCTTACCACTTGGCTGATAATCGGCAACAAATGAATGTTCCCACATATCAAGAGCGAGTATCGGCGAAAGTCCAGTCAGGTGTCCCAAATGTTGTTCGTCTATCCAGGCATTTAAGAGGCGTTTGCTGTGTGGGTCGTAATATAGAATCGCCCAACCTACACCTCGAGTTTTAGCAATTGATTTGAATCGGTTTATCCAATCTTCAAATGAGCCCCATTCTTCCTCTATGGCTTTTTTAAGTTCGCTATCGTCGTCTATTTCTTTAGATCCACCTTCAAAACCATGAAAATAATATTCATGGTTTCTCATACCATCAAATTCAAATCCAAACCTCCTTTGTAACTCGGCGATTTCGTATGTATTTTTTTCCGTGTCTTCTGACAGATCGTCTATATGTTCGAGTATCAAATTAGCATGTTTTACATAGCCCGAATAAAGTTTCAGGTGTTCTTCATTTGTCTTCTGCGATATCCCTTTGAGTTCAGGAATCGAAAATTTTATTTCTTCAAATTTTTTCATAGTTTTTGGAGTCCGAATCTACAAATAGATTCGAATCTGCGAATAACTGATAATGATAATTTCTAACTTTCTATGAAAAGTAGAGTGGTTCCAGTGGTCTGACCGCTGGAACTTTAGGTTAGGTTAGATTTCCTAATTCTTCAGTGTTTGAAAATTAAGAAATTAAAAATTATTTAAAAATTAAAAATTGGAAATTAAAAATTCTTATACACTAAACCGCCCACTTCTACTCAGTACATATATAGTATCATAATACCACGTATTAAAAATCTTCATCACCACTTATGGAGTCGATAAAAAAACATTTATCTTACATACCGTTTTACATTATATGCTCTCTCACGATTTCCACGATTGTTATTTGGTCTATTGCTCTATCTGCATCACCCGACAAACTAAAAGTGGCTTTCCTTGATGTTGGACAGGGCGATAGTATTTTTATAGAAACTCCTTCCGGTACACAAGTTCTTATAGACGGCGGTTACAGCTCATCTGTACTTAGGGAGATTGGGAAACTCGTTCCATTTTTTGATAGAGATATCGATATTGTCATTGCTACTCATCCCGACGGAGATCATATAGGCGGGTTAATATCAGTTCTCGATAGATTTGAAGTTGATATGGTGGTCGAGTCTGGTAATGAATCTGATACGGATCTATATCTCGATTACAGAGAGGCAGTTCAAGATGAAGATGCTGTTCTCATTTTGGCACGGAAGGGTATGAAAATATTTCTTGATGAAAATACTTACCTGTCGGTGTTGTTTCCAGATAGAGACGCTGGAGGTATGGAATCAAATTCAGCATCTGTCATAGTCCGGCTTGTTTATGGAGAAACTTCGGTTTTACTTACCGGCGATTCTCCGGATAGTATTGAAGAATACATAACTTATATGGATCCAAAGAGTGTAAAATCGACAATACTTAAAGTAGGCCATCATGGGTCCAAGACCTCCTCCTCTCCTTTGTTTGTAAGTGCAGTATCTCCTAAATATGCCATTATTTCGGCTGGAGAAAACAATCGCTACGGGCATCCTCATCAGGAAGTCACTCAACTTTTCAATGATATGGAAATTGTCACTTTTTCAACATACGAAGATGGGACTATAGTTTTCGAAAGTGACGGTAAAGATATAAAAAGAGTGAAGTGAAGCAAAGAACTTGCAACAAACAACTTACAACCCAAAACATAGAAAATGTAACGTGAAGCATGAGAGGAAAATTTTAATTTCCCAAAAACATCCCTTTTACCTATGTTTTAAGCCATTTAAACCCGCCATGCGTCTGGCGGGTTTAGGGTAGGGGTTGTAACCATTTCTTAGAGTGAAATTGACCAGACCACTTCCATCTTTAACTTAACAACTCCTGTCCGAACATCTTTTTGGGCAAACACCAACTTTTTCCATCCTTTATTTCCTCTCGTTCTCCTCTAAAACTTTCCACTTTCCAACTTTATACTCTAAAACTGTTTTGCTACATACTTTTCCCATCTTATCGTGTTATACGCTACACATTCCATTCTTTATGCTACACGTTACATGCTACATATAGCTGCCTAACAGCTATATAAGTCCCGCCTTCACCAACGTCTTGTAAGCACCGTTCTTGTTTATTGTTTTTATTGCCTTTGTGGAGATATTTAGGGTAACGCTCTTTCCAATCTCCGGAACGTAGATTTTCTTCTTTTGAAGGTTAGGGTAACTTCGCTTCTTGCCGGTAGGGTTAAACTGAGTAGCACGCGTACGGTTTGAGTACCCGCCTCTTACTTTTGAACCTTTTTGAGTTATTGGACAAATTTTTGCCATAATTTTTATTTTGCCTGACTTTGACCACTGCGGTTTGTTAGGCGTTCGTGTTTCAGTATGGTATCATAATTTTTAACTTTGGCAAGAAAAACTTTAGTAACCATTCACACCTCCTAATTCCTCCTTTCTTAAAGGAGGTGCCCGAGTCTGAGAGGGCGGAGGATTTAAATCCCTCTGAATAGCTGTTAGAAAAGGGATAATGAGGAACGGGTGTGAGCAGTTACAACCTTTATTTTATGGAAGTATTTTTCGCAATTATCATACTTATAATATCTGTTGTGATACATGAAGTATCACACGGTTATGCTGCCGATGCGCAAGGCGATCCTACGGCTCGACTTGCAGGAAGACTCACTTTAAATCCGGTTCCCCATATCGACATTCTTGGTTCGATAGTAATACCTGGGCTGTTGTTGCTCACAGGATCAGGTTTTGTAATAGGGTGGGCAAAACCTGTTCCTTTTAACCCTTACAACCTTAGGAATCAGCGTTGGGGAGAAGCGCTTGTTGCTGCTGCCGGTCCTGCATCAAATATATTGCTTGCAGTGATTTTCGGGCTTCTTATAAGATTTTCTGACTTTTTGTCACTACCTGAATCTTTTGTGGCTTTGTCGGCGTATGTTGTACTTATCAACTTGGTTCTCGCTGTTTTCAACCTTATGCCTTTTCCTCCTCTCGATGGTTCAAAGATATTTTTCTCCTTCCTTCCGGCAAGGTTTCAATATATAAGGGGAATTTTTGAGAAAAACTGGCTTTTGGTATTTATAATATTTGTTTTGGTAATCTGGCAAATTCTATTCCCGGTAATAATATTCTTATTTAAAATATTGACTGGAATTACAAACATAGGATTGTAAAGAATAGTGCGTCTCCGAGATTTTAGATTCTTTTTTTAAGATTACCTCATTCGTATTTCCGTATCTCCATTAGTATTTCGTATTATCTCTCTTTTCTTTAACTTCCCACCCCGTAAAGTCGCTTACGCTCCCCACGGGGTAAACTTTCCAACTCTTCTCGCGTTACACGTTACAAGTTATATTCTTCATGTTTTCCCTCCTTTCGCGTTATATGTTAAAAGTTGCATGTTACATGATTTCCGCTTGCATTTGTCTTTAATATGTATTAAAGTATTGCGTACTTGCTTGTTTGGTACTCGATTTTCGACTTAGAGCGAGTTTTCGAGCGAAACTTACCCCGCCTCATCGGCGGGTCGCCGATGAGGCGACAACTTGGGAGCGTAGCGAAACTTAAAACTTTCCAAATGCCTACAGTAAACCAGCTTATAAAGAAAAACAGAAAGAAAATCCGCCGAAAATCAAAATCGGTGGCTTTGACGCGTTCTTTTAATACTCTTAAAAACAAACCTAATCATTTCGATTCTCCTTTCAAAAGAGGGGTCTGCGTTAAGGTTACGACAAAGACACCTAAGAAGCCTAACTCGGCTGTACGAAAAATCGCCCGCGTTCGACTTACAAACGGTATGGAAGTCACCGCCTATATTCCTGGTATGGGACATAATCTTCAGGAGCACTCCGTGGTCCTACTAAAAGGGGGACGTGTAAAAGACGTTGGTCTTAGATACAGCGTTGTCAGAGGGGTTCTTGATGCCGGAGGAGTTGAGAACAGGAAGAAGGGTCGAAGCTTGTACGGTTCTAAAAAATCCAAATAATTTTGAAAATTGATTATATATGCGAAGAAAAGTAAAAAACAGAAATAAGGTTGGAGATGATCCAGTTTATAGCTCGGAGAATGTTTCCAAATTTATAAATTACGTAATGCAAGACGGCAAGAAAAATGTCGCCAACAAAATTGTTTACGGTTCTTTTGAAGTAATAAAGAAGAAAGAGAAGACAGAAAACCCTCTTGAGGTTTTTACAATGGCTCTTAAAAATGTAGGTCCTACCATGGAGGTCAGAAGTAGGCGTGTCGGAGGTGCCAACTACCAAGTGCCTGTAGAAGTTAGGGCTGATAGGAGATTATCTTTGTCACTTCGTTGGATAATCGGTGCTGCTAAAGCCAAAAAGGGTTCTTCGATGAAGGAAAGGTTGGCAGAGGAGCTAATTGCCGCAAGCAAAAACGAAGGAGAAGCGGTTAAAAAGCGTGAAAACGTGCACAAAATGGCGGAAGCGAATAAAGCATTCGCCCATTTCGCATGGTAAATTTTCCTTAGTTTTGACGAACTTCTTCGTTAAAACATAATTTTGCTCCTGCGCTGTAGCGAAACCTACCACTTAGTTGCAAAATTCTGTTTTACCTCGAATTTCATTCAAAACGAAAGAAAAATTATTTTGTGTTTACCTGTTTCTAACTTAATTTATTAACAGGTATGGTTTGCAATTTATCTTAACTTTTATTAAAAACTAACAGCTAAAAGTTCTGCCCGAACATTAAAGTGGGAGGGCTAACACCTAAAAGCTAACAGCTATTTTATGGAAAGAGACTATTCATTACCATTTGTCAGGAACTTCGGAATCATAGCCCACAAAGATGCAAGAATTGACATAGGACTGCCAATTCTTTTGAGAACCCACGGTTCTCAACGCTCCGCCGAAAGCGTCGGGGCTGCTCTCCTCCACGGGAAAACAGGTGTTTTCCCGACCCCTTTCCTCGCATCAATGTGGGCTTTTGTTAAATAACTTATAAATAATATTTATGGAACGCGACTATTCATTACCATTTGTCAGGAACTTCGGAATCATAGCCCACATTGATGCGGGCAAGACAACCACTTCCGAGAGGGTTCTTTTTTATACCGGTATTTCACACAAAATCGGTGAAGTTCACGAAGGTGAGGCGATAACCGACTGGATGGAACAAGAACAAGAGAGAGGTATTACTATTACTGCCGCTGCTATAACCTGTTTCTGGATCCCTTCTTATAGAGAAAAAGGTGATGAAAGTCACAAACATCGTTTTAATATTATCGATACTCCTGGACACGTTGATTTTACCGTTGAAGTCGAGAGATCTCTAAAGGTCCTTGATGGAGGTGTCGTAGTTTTCGATGGCGTTGCCGGAGTTGAGCCACAGTCGGAGACTGTTTGGAAACAGGCGGATAAATACAATGTTCCACGTGTTTGTTTCATAAACAAACTCGACCGAACAGGAGCTTCTTTTGAAAAATCTTTTGAATCTATAATAACTCGCTTGAATAAAAACGCGGTTCGAATGCAAATCCCTATTGGAGAGGAGGGCGGTTTCGAAGCTGTCATCGACCTTTTGAAAATGAAAGCTTATTACTTTGAAGGCGAGATGGGTAACCAAGTTCGTGAAGCTGAAATTCCTGAGGAGTATGTAGAACAAGCAAAGAAATACAGAGGTGAACTTATCGAAAAGATAGTTGAAAATGACGAAAAGTTTATGAATGATTACCTTGAGGGTAAGGAAATACCGGTTGAGGATCTAAAAAAGACTTTGCGTAAGGCAGTTATAAATGTCGATATATTCCCGGTATTTTGTGGTTCTGCTCTTAAAAATAAAGGAGTTCAGCTTGTGCTTGACGCAGTTGTTGATTATCTTCCTTCACCTCTCGATGTTCCTCCTATAAAAGGTAAGGATCCGAAAACCGACGAAGATATAGAAAGAAAAGCCGATGATAATGAACCTTTTGCTGCTTTGGCATTTAAATTGCAGACTGACCCGTATATCGGACAACTCACTTTCTTTAGGGTTTATTCCGGTAGTTTGGAGTCGGGTTCTTATGTTTATAATTCAACTACTGGCAAAAAAGAACGACTATCTCGAATAGTACGTCTCCAGGCCAATGATAGGGAAGAGGTTAAAAAAGTTTTCGCTGGAGAGATCGCCGCTGCGGTCGGTCTTAAGGAGACAAAAACATCCGATACTCTTTGTGATGAAGACAATCCTATAGTGCTCGATCCGATTAAATTTATCGAACCGGTTATCTCGCTTAGAATCGAACCGAAGACAAAAGCCGACCAGGAGAAAATGGGTTATGCTCTCAAGCGTCTCTCTGATGAAGACCCGACTTTCAAGGTCAAAAGCGATCCGGATACTGGAGAGACACTTATTATGGGCGTCGGAGAACTTCAGCTTGAGATTATGGTTGATAGAATGAAGAGAGAATTTAAAGTCGAAGCAAATGTCGGTAAGCCACAGGTTGCTTACAAGGAAACCATTACTGGCGAAGCCGAAGTTGAGAATAAATACATCAAGCAATCTGGAGGTAAGGGTCAATACGGACACGTTAAAATTAAAATCAAACCGCTTGAAGAATTGCCAGAAGGAGCCAAAATTCCTAAGAGTGTTCATAGATACGATGATTTCGAATTCATTGATTCAATCAAAGGTGGTGTAATTCCTCAGGAATTTATTCCGGCTGTTGAAAAAGGTGTACAGGAATCGATGGAGCGCGGTGTTGTTGCTGGATACAAAATGACGAACATCTCTTGTGAACTTACTTTCGGATCTTATCACGATGTGGACTCGTCCGAAGTCGCATACAAAATCGCCGCTTCGCAAGCTTTTCAAGAGGCTGCAAAAAGATCAAGACCTGTGCTTCTTGAGCCTATAATGAAGGTAGAAGTTATAACTCCTGATAAATTTATGGGTGATGTTACTGGTCATTTGTCATCAAAACGAGGTCAGGTTGAAAATGTTAGTGAGAGAGGGTTGGACAAAGTTATCGACGCTTTTGTGCCACTATCTGAAATGTTCGGATACATTACAACTTTAAGGTCTATGACCGAAGGACGAGCGAGCTACACTATGGAATTTGCTCGATACGAAATCGTACCGCCAAACGTTGCGGAAGAGATAATCTCGGCGAGAAAGTAGAATAGCTTTTAGCTTCAAGGTGTTAGCTTTTAGGGTAAAACATAGAGTATGTAGCTTGTAACGTGTAACATAAAGCATAGAACGTGTAGTATGTAACACGAAAAAAGAGGAATAGAAAATTCACCTAATTTCTAATTAACCTAATTCATCTAATAAAATGCCGAAAGTGTTTTTGGGAAATTATAAAATTTGGAAATTATTTAAAAATTACAAAAATTTAAAAATTAAAAATTCTCTCTCCAGATTTGAGATTTTAGATTTGATTTTTGAGATTTAAGATTCCCATATTTGTATCTCCGTTAGTATTTCGTATTATATCGTCATTGTTGTTATTCAGTTATCTACCTTCGGCAGACAGGTAGGTTATTTGTTATTTATCTTTTCTTTCTAACAACTAACACCTAACAACTAACACCTATTCTGCACTTGCTTCGGCAGCTGTTATTTTTTTTGGTATACTTCTATCAATGCCACGAAAAAATTTAACACTTTTGAGTGCCTTGGTACTACTTTCCGGAATAATAATTGTTTCCGGTTTTTCTTCTCATAGCGAATATGTATTCTCAAATTTTGACAGAATGAAAAAGTCAGTATCGTCAGTATTTTTTAAAGATAGTAAAACACCGGAAGAGTTGAAAGTGAAATACGTCGAAGCACAAAAAGGTATTGGTAAATTGAGAATTATGATTGTTGCCGGACATGATAAGGTTTCCCACGGTGCTAAATTTGAAAATACGAACGAATTTGAAATAAACGCGATTCTTGCCGAAAAACTTGCGGACAAATTATCTACCCGAGATGAAATTGATGTTTTTATGGTTCGCAATATAGCCGGTTATAATCCGGTCTTTCTTGAATATCTTGAAAACAATAAGCAAGAAATAGAATCCTTTGTCGGCAATAAGAAGTACAAAATGGAAAATCTTATAGACACAGGTGAAATACATTCTTATCTTGATGGCGTGCCTCATAATGTCGCTATGCCAGACATTATTTTTATGCTCTACGGCGTCAACAAAATGGCAAATGACATTAAATCCGATATTGTATTACACATACACTTCAACGATTACCCACGAAAAAATATGGGAGAGCCAGGCAAGTATGACGGTTTCACAATTTATATTCCGGAAAGGCAGTACTCCAATTACAATGTAAGTAAGGAGGTAGCAGTTCATATAAAAAATTCTCTTATGGAGTTTGTACCGCTTAGCTCATTACCGAAGGAGAGTGCTGGTATCACTGAAGATCAAGAGCTTATAGCTATCGGAGCTTTCAATACACTTGAGGGAGCCGGACTCCTTATGGAGTACGGCTATATATATGAACCAGAACTTCAAAATGAGATTATTCAAGAAAACTTTCTTGAACTGCTGGCACAGCAGACTTATGATGGCGTGATGGCATTTTTTGATGAAGAATTCGAGAATAGGAAAAATATGGATGGAGAATATTCGAGATTTTCATTATCTAACATAAAAAATACCCTTTATTACGGAACAAAGGATAGCGAGGAAGTCTTCTTGCTTCAAGCCACTCTTAGAGAAAAAGGATTTTATCCGCCAAGCGGTTCTTCGCTTCGAGAATGTCCGATAATCGGTTCGTATGGTCCTTGTACTGCTAAGGCGGTTTCGGAATACGCTAAATCTTTGGAGCTAAATAAATCCGGAAGGGTTTTTGATCCAAAGTCTTTCTGATCTTGTGAGTAGAGCGGATCAATACAGATTCAAAGCGAATTAACACAGATAAAGTACAGATAAACACGGGATAAATCAAAACCCCGTCCGCCACGGCGGACGGATCCCATTCTCCCTTTCTTAAAGGGAGCACCCAGCACTTTCGGAAAGTGCTGGGGAGGGATTTTCTCTCTTTTCTCTCC
>PCWC01000105.1:10937-12468 GCA_002787175.1 Parcubacteria group bacterium CG11_big_fil_rev_8_21_14_0_20_39_22
AGATGAATTAGAAATTAGGTGAATTAGATGAATTTACTTCCCCTCTTCTCTCTTTTCTTAACTTTCCACTTACCAACTATCATCTATTTTAGGGGAGGTGTCGCTTTCTGAAGCGACGGTGGATGTTCTCCTTCCCTTCTTTTCTATCATTCCCCAGATTTTAGATTTGATTTTTAAGATTTCCTTGTGCTGCATGTTATACGCTACACGCTTTATGTTACACGCTCCAGTTATCCCCATATATCATTTGCCATTCTTTAAAATATAATCCATACTCAACAATAAGAGTGTTACACCTTGGTCAAACTTTATGTATTGACAAAACGTAATAAGTCAGATATACCTAAGCGACAAATGTCGTTCGGTTTTTACTTTAGTAATTTAAGTATGTTTTCAGACAGTCTATTAAAAGCAATTCAATTAATTTAAAAATAAAAATTAAAAAATGAAGAAAACAAAAATATTTTTGGCGGGAATAATGTTGGTGGCGGTCTTTCTAACAGGTGCATCACAAGTTCAAGCAGCTTTGACTTCACAGCAAATTCAAGCGATTTTGTCTGTGCTTAATTCTTTCGGTGCTGATTCTCAGACCGTTCAAAATGTAGACGACTCCCTCCACGGTCGTCCTTTAACTTACCCGACGGATTCAACTACAGAGACAACTCAATCAAGTGGTTCTTTTTGCCATACCTGGAATACGAATCTGAGAGTGGGTGATCGTGGTGCTGATGTTAGGGCATTAGCAATTGCTCTGACCAAAGAAGGAGTTATGTTCGCGGAAGATGGTAATATAGAATTATTTTCAGAACGCAGAGCTTCTTCAGTTGTTGATTTCCAAGAAAAATACGCTTCCGAAATTCTCGCGCCTTACGGTCTATCCCGAGGCACCGGCTTTGTCGGTTCTTCCACGAGAGCGAAGTTGAATGCTTTATACAAGTGCGACAATCCAAATGATAATATTTCCGATCTTTCATATCTGATGAATTCGTCGGGAGAAAGAAACGTTATCGTTGCGGGCGAAAAAACGTGGGCATATGGCACCAATTTATCTAACTACGTCTCTGTATTGGTTAAGCTGGATAATGAAGAAATAAATGAAAATCTATCTAAAGTAAACAGGTCGGCGACACAAGATTCCCGATTGGAGTTTGTAGCGTCGGACACTCTAAAGACAGGCAATTCTACAGTGTGGTTAGAAACCCCTGGCGGTAGTCGTAGTAACACCATAAAAGTTAGAACGGTTGTCAAAGAGTCTGTCGACACTTCCTCAATCACAGTTCTGTCACCGAATGGGGGTGAGACTCTTACTGAAGGGCAAGCATACAGGATTACGTGGAACTCTTCAGGTATCCAAGCTTCAGTAAATATAGATTTGGTTGATGGATTTGGTAGAGTAACGAGGAGAATTGCTGAAAATGTTCCAAATAACGGAAGCTACAATTGGAGCGTTCCTAAAGACTTGGTGTCAGAGACGAGCGGTGTATTCAAAATTATCGTGGGGGCAAATGAAAGAGCGGGTGCATCTGACATG
>PCWC01000105.1:12504-13378 GCA_002787175.1 Parcubacteria group bacterium CG11_big_fil_rev_8_21_14_0_20_39_22
TCTTGGAAAGGTGGGAAATATCCCGTTAAGGTGGGGATATTGCGCCCCAGTGATTCTGTTGTAATGGGGTGGGTAACTCTTACCGGACAGCCAGATTCTT
Organism: Parcubacteria group bacterium CG11_big_fil_rev_8_21_14_0_20_39_22; assembly: GCA_002787175.1. GTDB lineage: Bacteria > Patescibacteriota > Minisyncoccia > Phycocordibacterales. Next base: position 12,605 of record PCWC01000105.1, read on the forward strand.
CAATACAATGGGACCCGAATACCCCTCTCAAGTATTTAAGCGGTATCCAAATTAGTAATCCTGTTGCTACAGGACAATACAAGATTATCGCCACTTCCCCTAACTCTATAGGAAATGAATGCTTCGGTTCTTCCGATTGTGTTTATGACTATAGTGACACCCAATTCACCATCTTTGAATCTCACCCAGCTAAATATCACCCAGCAGATACAAATAACGACGGTAGGATAGATCAGTCAGAGGTGACTGCTTATACTGCTATGCATAACAATACTTCCGATGCACTTGCGGCCGCTGAAATTTGGAAAAGAGGTGAAACATACCACTGGAATGACTATATAAAATCTTGGATGGACGCAAACAGTTTGGGGGTTAGGATTTACCCGATCACTATTTCAGACATTCCTATCAAAGATTTCACAGTACCGGCTACGATTCATGTCAATTTTAGAACTATTTCGGGGATTTCCGCGGTCAAGATCGAAGCATGCGAAGCTCTAAAAGCTTGTTATGTAGTCGATGAGAGATACGTACTACCTTCTGCCGGAGGAGAAGTTACTAAGGTCGTCTCTGTTGATTCTTCATCTCCTCTTGCGGGTAAAAGAGACATCTGGTTTCGCATTACCGACTTGAATAATAAGTCAATAGCTTTCACACCTAATCCTATAAATATTGCTTCGCCAGCTTCCGATCAACCCTCCATCACCGTCCTTTCGCCAAATGGGGGAGAAGTATGGCAATTAGGAAAAGAGCAAACAATTTCATGGAAAGGAG
>PCWC01000105.1:13406-14055 GCA_002787175.1 Parcubacteria group bacterium CG11_big_fil_rev_8_21_14_0_20_39_22
TGACAATTTAAGTATTGGAGTATATGTGTCAGTAGGAACGAGTGACTTCATAGGGTTTATTCCGTCAAAAAGATCATTAGTATTTAACAGCTCCATAAAGTGGGACGGCAAGACAGTATGTTCCGGATCGTCAAACGAGATTTATTCTGGATGTAGGGAATTAACTGGCGGTTCGTATAAAATAAGGGTAACCGCTGTGGATACACAAGGTATAACATCATCTGATATTAGTGATAATACTTTCACCATCACTGCGCCAATCTCAACTTCCGGAAAACCTCTCGCCTGTGGCACACTTGGCGATGTGGACAATGACGGTACAAAAGACAGCTTGCCGGGTTGTACTGTTGATACAGCGACCGCGGAGCCGTTTAGTATCGCAAGTGCACTACTTTCAGACGGGAAACTAACCCTTACCTATAGCAAAGATTTTACTACCTGTGCACACCTGTTACGTAACGGTGGCTTTTCACCAATTGCATTGGCGTGTTCAACCGGCACAAGTGTAACGCAGTCGTTCTCAGGAAGTGGATGGACAGTGGGCGACTCAATTCGACTTTGCCATGGCAATGATTACGGACAGTGTACAGATACGGTCAAGATAACAAGCGAGACTTCCTACAACGGCTTATCTGAAAGTCAAAGGGCT
>PCWC01000105.1:14077-14264 GCA_002787175.1 Parcubacteria group bacterium CG11_big_fil_rev_8_21_14_0_20_39_22
AGGTCTGTAGGGTGAATTCACAGATTAACACACTCTGAATAACGAAACTCCCTTTTCTCCTCAATAATTGATACACTTAAAGGCGTCCCCGAGGGGACGCCTTTAAGTTAGGAACTATGAAAATGACAATCTTTCAGTCTCTGAAAGACAAAGTGGTGTTCCTGTACGATCAATTAAAACTCAATGT
>PCWC01000070.1:0-304 GCA_002787175.1 Parcubacteria group bacterium CG11_big_fil_rev_8_21_14_0_20_39_22
ACCCCAAAAAGTGGACACGCTGTCCGGTTTTCTTTTGTTATCATTAGCAATTAACAAAAGAATATGAGAACAACATTTTTAAGCGAACAAATCGCCGCACTAAAGCGGAATCCGTGTGTCTTTAACTGTACGCAAAATTCAGTCAACTATACCCACGAATTCAAGAAAAGAGCCCTGGCACTACACAAAGAAGGAGTGAGCGCGAGAGAAATATGGAAGCGATCGGGCTTCGATGTCGATTGGTGGAAAAAGGAGTACTTCAAAGGAACACTTCGTGATTGGAAGAAGATTGCGGCGAAGTATG
>PCWC01000070.1:318-709 GCA_002787175.1 Parcubacteria group bacterium CG11_big_fil_rev_8_21_14_0_20_39_22
ATCGAGGAAAACAAAGAACTGAAAAAATACATAATCGAAAAGTTGGAACAGAAATGGAACCCGGATGAAATATCCGGAAGGATGAAGAAAGAAAAGCTTTCGTTTCAAGTCTCAAAAAATTCAATATACAGATGGCTGTATTCATCTAGAGGTCAAAAATATTGTCCTCTTTTGTACTCCAAGAGGTACCACGGAAGAAAAAGAGTTGGATCAAAGAAAAGAACCTTGATTCCAAATCGGGTTGATATTTCAAAGCGTTTCTTTGGCGCAGAGAACAGAACTAGATATGGTCACTGGGAAAAAGATGCGGTTGTTTCTCGATCCGGAGTGTCAGCCTCACTTGCGGTCGCGGAGGAAAGAAAAAGTCGACTGGTGACAGCTCGAAAGGTTA
>PCWC01000070.1:733-1018 GCA_002787175.1 Parcubacteria group bacterium CG11_big_fil_rev_8_21_14_0_20_39_22
TGGGATCGAGAATATATATCACGAAGAAACTCCAATTCCTTCATTCTTTTGCGAACCGTACTCCTCTTGGCAGAAAGGGAGTATCGAAAATGCAAACAAACTGATTCGCAGATTCTTTCCCAAAGGCACTGATTTTAGATTCGTGACTCAAGATCAGGTTGATCAAGCGATTAAATTAATCAACGAAAAACCGAGGAAGATCCTCGGTTATCGCTCGGCCAGAGAAGCGGCGGAAGAAGCTGGTATCATTAAGAGTATTAAAAGTGAGAGTGTCCTAATTCAGGG
>PCWC01000016.1 GCA_002787175.1 Parcubacteria group bacterium CG11_big_fil_rev_8_21_14_0_20_39_22
GATGCGGGTCAAAGAGCTACGCTCTTTGACTGACAGACGCGTAGCGTCTGTCTTCATACCCTGTGGCGTAAGCCCAGGGTTCTTGATTTCCCGAATTTCCAAAAATACTTAGACATCCTTTTCTCTTAATGTCACTCATCCAAGTTTATCCTGTTTAAAAATTAAAAATTTAAGCATTATTTACAAAAATTCAAAAATTACAAAATTTAAAAATTGTCTTCTACTAAAGGTTACCTCCTCTTTTCGTGTTAAATGTTATACGCTACATGTTCCATGTTTTCCCTAAAGCCTATTTCCAGATTTGATCTTCAGGATTAAATATAGGCAACCTGGTTACCGTAGTTTTGTAAACTTATCTTCCTTTTTGTTGCAGATTTGAGATTTTAGATTGCCTCGTGTTACAAGCTACACGTTCTATGCTCTACGTTATACACACCCTCACCTTTTATTTTTTGCTATTATAAATGTATTAATAGCAAGTAACGAAAAAAATAATGGGAACGACATTACTAATGTCGCAAATAATGGGGATATCACTTCTTGTAATCGGTATCTCGATGTTTATGCGTCGAAAAATGGTCATTCGAATCTTTGACGATGTATTTAATAGCCGAGGACTTACCTATATGCTTGGAATTACCGAGCTTATACTCGGACTCATGGTTATCTTGAATCAAGATCTACTGGGTGGAGCTTTGCCAACAGTAGTATTAGCACTCGGATGGCTACTATTACTCGAGGGAATCGTATATGTTTTTGCCTCCAACCGGCTTATGAAGCGTTTTCTCTCATGGCTTCATGATCGAAATGTCTATAACATAATTACGATAGTATACCTACTGCTCGGTGCCTATCTGACTTTCTACGGATTTTCATTGACTTTGATGTAGTTGAAAACTGTTATAAAGAAAACAAAAAAACCGCCGGAGGCGGTTTTTTTGCTTTGTATCCTTAAATTTATTCTCGGAAATCGTCTATTAGAGAGGCAGGCTCCGGTGATTCTTTAACTTCAAAATTTATTTGCCCAATTATCTGTCCGCGTTCTGTCACAACCTGAACCCTCCATTTACCAGGTGATATGTTGCGTTTGAAAGTATAACCCTTGTATCCGTCGCCTGCGCCACCTTCGACTGTAAAGGGTATATGATCGGTCTTTACCCAAATTTTTTCTGAGTCCTTATAAAATAGCCAATCATGGTAAACGGTTGCAGTGAGACCGGTCGGAGCAAAGATAGAGCTGAAAACATAGACCGGTTCATTGCCGTAACGATTGTAAGTTCGGCTTATTGTACGAGGTATATACCAAGGGGTTGGCTCGTATGAAATCGAGTACTCTCCCTTCTTAGTTATCGATACACTGTGTGCAATACCTATATCCTTAAGTGATAAAGGTATGGGAGGGATTATGTTTGCAAAATAGGAGACATTGAAAAGGATGAAAATTGTTACGATTCCGGAAATTATGTAACGTCTACTTTTTTCGACCCTTTCACGCGAGAAATATTTGAGCACTTTTATAAGTAAAAGTACCGTAATTAAACTTACAATAGAGCTTAAGATGAAAACCCATGCTCCGATTCTTCCAATAAGCACCGGTATGGAGAAAGTAAAATATGAAAATGTCGCAATGAAGAAAACACTTACCTGAAAAGCCAAACGTAGATACTTTTTCTTGAACAGCTCGTTTCCAAAGAAAAATAAAGATAAAAAGAGGAGGAATGGCCAGCTTGCGAAAAGGGAAGCACTTCGGGAGTAGAATATTATATATCCACTAAACAATCCTCCAAAAGCGAACTGTATAAGCAAAGGTAACCATAAAACTATCTTGGGTACATTTTTACCTGATGACGCAGGCGTCTCGTAGGCATTCCAGACGACAATACCAACAGCAGCAATTACAAGATAACTTGTAAGTACTAAGTTGTCGTAAAGACGGTCGATACGGGTTAGAGTCAGACTATCCCATATAAAACCAATAACAAAGGCAATCGTTGTTGCGTGCCTTTCGTGCTTTTTGTAAGTTGAGCGAATACTTCCGAAAAAACCCATAAAACAATTATAAATTATTATTGACTTTTATGCTTCTCGATTTCGTGGAAAATTTCTTTCATTTCATTTATTTCGATCGTCATTATTTTTACCTTTGAATTCTGTGATTCTATTGAGGCCGGCAATTGGGGTACATTCGCATTCTTATTTTCATCTATTAAAATTCCCAAATGTTCCAAATCGTTGCAAACAAGAGATCTTACCGGAGCGGCTCTCTCACCGATTGTACCGGCAAAAACGAGCATATCGAGTCCTCCAAGAACGGCAAAGTAAGAGCCAATGTATTTCTTTATACTATAGACAAAAAAATCGAGAGCAAATTTCGATGACTCAGATTTAGTTGAGGTTTCGATTATGTTTTTCATATCAATTGATCCTGAAAGACCTTTGAGCCCACATTCCTTGTACAGATACGCAGTCAACTCATCGTAAGAAAATCCTTTTGACTTGCCAAGCGCTATGACTGCTCCTGGTCCGATATTGCCAATACGGCTCGACATTGGAACACCTTCGAGAGGAGAAAATCCCATTGAGGTATCGATACTTTTGCCGTCCTTTATTGCGGTAATACTACTACCACTTCCAAGATGGCAGATTATAATTTTGGGCGGGATATTACCAACACTTTTCTCTATAATTCTAAGCGAAGAAGAAGCAGAGAGACCATGGTAACCAAATCTTCTTATGAAATTTCTTGACTGGGGTAGGGAATAAGATTTTGCCACTTTCGACATCGATCCATGAAAAGCACTATCTGATACTCCATAAATATGTGTATTTTGAAATGACTTTGATAGAGAATAAATCTCTTCAAGTAAGGGACGGGTATGTAAGATGTCGTAGGTAGCCACCTTTTGTAACTCTTTTAGATATGCCTCGTTTATAAGCTGGGTTTCTAAAATCGCATCTGTCGGTGCCACCACCCTTATCCCGACTTCTTTTATATCTTCCTTCCGAGAGATCGTACCTTTCTGAAGCAGGATGCGTACAAAAAATTCGACACATTCATCATACGTCGATTCCAATAAAGGCATCTTCTCAGATTTATCTGATTTTAAATCGATAAAAGATACTTCATAAGAGGTGGGACCGACCCTCTCTGCATAAAAACGAGCGATTTCAAAATCGTTGTTGTACAGTGAGTATTTCTTGGATGCACTGCCGGTATTTACTATAAGTGTGAATTTCGATTCCATTTCCATAATTCTATTTCTTCGGGATCAACTCCATTTTCCTCTATATAATGGCGATGATCGCTCAGCTTGTTTTGATACTTCGTCCTTATAATCGCTTCCTTTTCGTTATTTATTACGCCTCTTTCTTGGAGCAACTTGGCAGCCTCGATGACCAAATGATAACGACTTGTTTTATTGCGAACATGCATATCGAATGGGGTCGTCGTTGAACCATTTTCGCAATATCCGTGGACGTGGAAACGCTCGGGATTTTTTTCATCAAGCAATATCGGCTTGAGTGCCTCGGGGTATCCGTAAAAGTTAAAAATCACAGGTTTATCATCGGTAAAGTAATCGTCAAAATCATTGAAGGGAAGTCTACAGTCTTCGTTTCCAATGCCGAGAGCTGTCACCTCAACAATATTTACAAATCGAACCCGAATACTCGGATCTTCATCCTTAAGAAGTGATATTGCGGCTAAGCATTCCTTTGTCATATAATCGCCAATACCTGAAAATACGATATCCGGTTCGGAATCGCTTGCAAAATCCCATATCATAAGTCCTCGCTCCAGCTCCTTTTTTGCAAGTTCAGGTGTAAGCCATCGATGCTCGAGAGTTTTACCCGCGACGATTATATGTATCTCATTTCTATCACTAAGACAAGTTTTTAAAACTTCAAGAGTGCTATTACCATCGGCTGGGAAAAATATTCTTATAAAACAGCCGTGCTTTTCGAGCATAGTACTTACAAAACCAGGATTTTGATGAGAAAAACCGTTGTGTTCTTGGCGCCAACCTGACGAGGTTAAGATATAGTTTAATGATGGAACCCTTTTTCTCCAAGGTATATCTCTGGCTATCCGCAGAAACTTTGCATATTGATCAGTCATACTCGCCACAATCGTTATAAATGCTTCATACGATGTAAAGATCGCGTGTCTGCCCGTCAAAATATAACCTTGGGAAAAGCCTTGTAGGGTATGTTCGCTTAGCATTTCGACAACTCTACCTTCTCTCGATAAATCAGTATCCCACTTTTCAATAGGTAACATAAAAACTCTCGATGTTTCTGCGAAAATGGCATCCAGTTTGTTTGAATAGGTCTCATCTGGTGAGAAAAATCGAAAATTGTGCTTGTCTTTATTTAAAGCGAATACATCTTTTAAGTAAAGTCCTGCTCTCCGCATACTACTTGAACCGATTGTACCAGGGATGGAAGCATCTTCAGCAAATTTTTTAGTATCAGGCAAATCAAGATTGGATTCGTTTTCACCTCCATAAGCGTGGGGATTTAGACCCATACGACGATTTTCACTTGGTAAAATCGACAAAATATCGAGATTGAATCCATTCTCTGGATCAAATAATTCATCGAATTTATAACTTCGCATCCAATCCTCGACCGCCCTCAACTCTTCAGTTTTAGTAGCCGCATCTTTGCCAACTATCTGGTGAGAGAGATGATTTCCTTCTATCTTTTTGCCGTGAAGATCCTTTATTCCAGTCCATCCTTTTGGAGTACGCAATATTATCATTGGAAATCTCGGAGTTCCCGACTTTTTAGACTTTATCTCTTTTATTTTCTCATATGCTAAATCTAAAGACTTCGCCATAAGCGAATAAATCTTATCTCCATCACCTTCGACAATTAGTGGTTCGTAACCATAGCCGTAGAAAAGAGAAGCAAGCTCCTTGTTAGACATTCTGCCCATTATTGTCGGACCTGATATTTTGTAGCCATTTAAATGAAGTATAGGTAAGACCGTACCATCTCTCTCAGGATTTATAAATTTATTTCCGTGCCAAGATGTTGCGAGCGGACCAGTTTCCGCCTCTCCGTCACCTACAAGACAGGCAACGATCAAGTCCTTATTGTCCATAACTGCACCGTAAGATGTTGAAAGTGAGTAACCGAGCTCGCCACCCTCGAGTATTACTCCGGGAGTGCCAGGATTACTATGACTTGGAAAACCGTAGGGCCAACTGAAATTTTTTGATATGTATGCTATTCCAGATTCGTTTCTCGTAGCTTCTGGGTAAAATTCCTTCAGCGTTCCCTCAAGAAAAAGGTTTGCTTGAAGAGCAGGGAAGCCGTGACCAGGACCGAGAACAAACATCATATTGACATCGTTGTCACTTATAAGACGATTTAGATGAGCATATACAAAGTTTATACCTGGACAGGTTCCCCAGTGACCAAGCAATCGTGGTTTTATGTCCGATTTTTCAAGTGGACGACTTAGCAGATAATTATCTCTAAGATAGAGTTGTGCTACCACGAGGTAATTTGCTGCTCGAACATACTTTTTAAGGCAATCAATATCGTGCCGATTCATCTCATCATTATACACCCAACGTTTTTTATCTTGTGTGCACAAAGAGATAGTGTCTAAATGTTTCGTTTATGAAAGTACCTTGTCTCGACTTACTACAATAGAGCGTTATGGTATACTCATATTTAATATGAATATTTTAGAGGCAATAGCACTCGGAGCTCTTCAGGGTATAACCGAATTTCTACCGATATCGTCTTCTGGGCATTTGATAGTAGCTCGAGACTTTTTTGGTATAACTATTGAAAACAATCTTCTTTTTGATGTTTTCTTGCATGGTGCGACACTTCTTTCTATAATCGTTTATTTCAGACGTGATATTTTTACGATAATTCGGAATCTTTTTGTTTCAGAAAGGTCAGTAGAAGGCGACGGGGAGGAGGAGGTGAATGTTCTTTCTGTTCCACCGCGAAGATTTCTTTTTTTACTTGTGGTTGCTACCGTACCTGCGGTGGTTGTCGGTCTTTTGATACGTAATCTTGAAGAGGTGATGCGAACAAGCGGTGTTGTCGCTACGTCCTTAATCATTGGCGGTATAATAATTTTTCTTGCCGAAAAGTTTGAGATTAAGAGAGAGAGCAAAAGTAAACTTACATTAAAAAGCTCTGTTATTATCGGTTGTTTCCAAGTCCTTTCTCTTATCCCTGGAATGTCGAGATCAGGTATGGCAATATCAGGAGGATTTTTAAGTGGACTTTCTCGAGAGCATGCTATAAGGTTCAGCTTCCTGCTTGCTCTTCCTGTTATAGGAGGTTTGGTATTTCTCGGTTTTATCGACATTTTACGTCTGGGAGTAGGGGAAATTGACCTACCAGCATTTATATCAGGAGCCATAGCCGCCTTTGCGGTCGGAATTTTTGTGATACATTTTCTTATACATTTTCTTGAAAGGAATACATTTACTGTTTTTATAATTTATCGAATGTTTCTCGCGGTACTTATATTTGCGTTCCTATTTTAGAGCCGGATGGCCAGTGAGTTAATGAAATCTATTGGCTTTCGATCCGTCTACTTATCCACAATCTAACCGCAAAATATGAAGTAAACAGACGCTTACCTGCCGAAATGTTCAAAATTCTGCTACAAATTGAGTCTTTCTCGTCAGCGTATTTCAATATGCTTCCTCGAAATCCTCAATTCTCGCAACGAATTTTGAACATTTCGATCAGGCATTAGATCGTGGATAGGCTCTAATTGGCGGATAATTCAATGTATTTTCCTCTTGTTCGCGGTCAGATCCATTATTAATTACAAACTAATTGAGTTAAAATTATGAAAAGAAATTACACAGGACCAATAGCTCTAATTATAGTAGTAATCCTAATAGTATTTTTAGGATTCTTGCTTTTTAGAGGGAATGGTTCTGATTTGCCAGAGGCAAATCAGGGTCAGGGAAGGATATTTTTTAGTATAACTGACGATACTGCAGATATTGAATCCGTAAAAGAAGTCAGTTTGGAGGTTAAGGAGATTGAAGTTTACAATGAAGCACAAGGTTGGACCACGATATCTTCAGACGAAAGAAAATATGATTTACTAAAGTTAAAATCCGAAGGTAAGGCAGAGCTTCATACAGCAGATGCTGTTGATGTAGGCGAATACGACAAGGTAAGACTTACTCTTGGTGATGTTGTGATAGATCACGAAAGTAGAGGTGAGGTTGATGCAACACTTCCTTCAAGTCAGATTGTGTTTAATACGAATATCCAGGTCCGTAATCAGGAAGATTCGTATATTGAAATTGATTTTATAGCGGATGAGTCTCTTCATATAACAACTGACAATGAGTACATATTTGCTGCTGTGGTTGAGGTCCAGACTCGAAATGGTGCGGAGATTGAAATATCAGATAAGGATAGAGCTGTAACGGTAAGTGGAAGCTCGGTTGACTCGACAGTTCAAGTCGGAGTCGATCTCACAGGGGAGACCAAAGAGAATTTTAAGCTTGATTCTTCTGCGGGACTAAATGTTGATGTTACCACAACCGAAGGAACAAGATTTATGCTCGGTAATCAAGTTTACCTAAGCGGACAGACTGCATCAAATTCAGAAGGTAATAATGAACTAATGAAGGAAGACACGGGTTCAGTAAGTGGTATTTTAAACGACAATGCCGAAGGATCAGTCGATTCAGGGACAGATATAGACGTGGGGATATAGAGATAAAGTGCGGACAAATTTGGAGTGAGAAAATAAAACCAGTTTTTTAATCCTACCAAGTGGAGATTAGATACTGGTTTTACTCGCATAATATTCTGACAGCTCTGCTTCAGGGATAGGGCGAACAAGTTTTATTTGGTGTTACGACCTGTCGTGAAAACACCTCTGCACCGACGAGCCGACCAGTTCTATAGTCAAGTCGGCGTCTCACTCTCTCTCTATTCTCAAGTCACTTATATAGGTGTCGATTTTTGTCGAAGTTAGGTTTTTGAAAAAACAGCCGGTGTACTTGCACGCCGGCTGTCGAGTTTAAACATCAAGAGAACTTACTTATCGTCCTTAATAATCCGAAGAAATCCAAAAAACATCGTGATTATACCTCCGACAAATGGAAGAAATGCCCACTCGTCTGAAACAAAAGGATTCAGCACAATTGCGACTATTATCGGATATAAGAATACTAAGAAAAGGACTCTTAATATGTACTTTGACTCTTTATCCAGGGTTTTCACACTGATATTATATCTACACTCGTATCATCAGAATGTCAAGTGCTCACGGTAACCCTTCACAGCTTTATTCTCCCTTCCTAAGAGCCAATCTCCAATCTCACCACGATTAGGAAAAAATACACTCCGTGTCTCGTTTCCCACACGGGACTCCGAAAATATGGTCGATCAGAGCTCGTTATTTTCTCAAACGCATATAATTTTGCGGGTATTTATGCAAAACCGTCTATTTTTCGTCACCGTATCACCACATAGAGTACTTCCAGTTTCTAATCGCTTCGCTCAAGAAACTTAGGTCGCTCGATATGGCTCCTCAAACTATCCAATTTTCGCACAAATCCCCACAAAATTACTTAGAGCATATCTCCAATCTCATCGCCACAAAGGGGTCATAAATATGGCTCATCCGTTAAAATGGCAAAATTTCCGTCAAAAACCTTCACTTCAGTCTCTATGAACCTCGGTTCATTTCGACTTCCAGCTTGATTTTTGACTGGAAATTTTGCCATTTTCTTCGGATGTGAGATCGGATGTATGCTCTTATTCGATGAGATTGGAGATTGGCTCTTAGAAACTGATCTTATGTCTCACCACAGTAATGTGAGTCAAAAACCCCCGTTTCGGGTCGTCGTGACCAAAAATATGGCTACAAAACTTCGTTTCGTCCTCACCATTCGCCGCGGCGAATGCCTTCGACTCGTTTTTCTCCGAAAATTCAAAAATTTGTTATAGCCCATCCACTATCTAAGTCTCTACGAAATGTCCAAAATTCTTTGCGAAAATTGCAGTTTTTGAGAAAACATGACTTTAGTACGTTGACGAAAAGAGTGCGATTTGCAGCAGAATTTTGGGTATTTCGGCAGGCAAGTGGTTATCTTGCCTCATATTTTACGGTTAGATAGTGGATGGACTGTTAATGTGAAAGCGTTAATTGGAGATGGTATAACAAAAGTAATTTATCCCTTACATACCTTTAAAATCAGTAATATAATTGGCTATGACACTATGAATATCACTGGCAAAAAAATTGTGAAATTGATTGTTGCGGTTTCGGTTGGTGTCTGGATTTTTTCATATTTTGTATATTACGATTTCGAGACCTCCTGCTTCATAAAGTTGAAACCGGGACTTATGTCCTTTGTCGAATTCAATCACAGCAATATCAAAGAGGGGTTGCAAGCCCTTAAATATGGCACTCCGGATGTTTACGCGGGTGTTTGCTCAAATATCGATACTATCGAGTCTGACTATGGTTGTGGCGGTTGGCAGGGAGGTTGCCATTACGGAGAGGAAGGAAGGATAACACTATCGACTACTCATAGTGAATTTGTGGGCTGGACGGCTGCCATAATAGGTCATGAATATTGCCACGATCTTCAGCTCCGCGAGGGGCGAAGTTTTTCGGAGGAGGAATGCTACAGTTTTGACAGTCAAATATTGCAAACAATAGTCGGTGTTTATCCAAACTAACAGGAATGAGAAATTTTAATATGGACTTTCTTAAATTTATCTCCATAATTACGATTGCCGTAGCGGTACTCTATATCGGATATCGGGCATCTTATGATCATTTTGCCATATTTCCATACTGCAGTATTTCTATAAGAGAGCATTTTGGAGACGCTGATAAAAATTCGATTGGTAAGGCGTTATCTTTGCTTCGAAAAAGTAACACTGAGTCGTACCGCCTTGCTTGTAAGTACTTTGATAAAATTGAAGAGAAGAGATGTTTCAATGCCGATGGACATATTTATGAAAATGTTTTCAGTAAAATCCACAAGGGTTGCTACGTAAAGGGGACTAAAAGGGCGTATCTTTTACCTGGCGAGACTGCGGAGCAAAACGCAAAGACACTCTCGGCGTTATCCCAATTTGCCCGGGATTTTTGGCATAGCCGACAATAGGTGTTAAAATGTACACAGAACAGAGTTCGTAAGATTTACTCTTACCGATTCTGAAAGAACAACCTCCAAACCAAAGGGGCACCATGACGGCAAAAGTAAAAAAAAGTGATAAAGAAGTCAAGTACAGCACTCCTTCAAAAAAAGAAGTCCTAAGTGCACTCCGAAAAATCACAGGATCGGACAGTAAAAGCGGTGGTCCTTTTGTTTTTTACTGGGTCTCTAAGCTCAAAAATAAGCTGGCCGTGCAAATACTATCAGCCGGACTCCATCAGGTTCAAGCCCCCGGGAGCCAAGGAATGCAACCACCTTGGGACGACAAGGAGAAACTTGTCGAGTGTCAGTCTTGTCCAATCCCCAATGTCCCCTGAAATGACATATCGGTTTAACGCAAATGTCCCCCAAACGGGGAACATTGCAAAATTGCC
>PCWC01000063.1 GCA_002787175.1 Parcubacteria group bacterium CG11_big_fil_rev_8_21_14_0_20_39_22
TCTCCGACTCGAATTCCTGCCAAGACGGAAAAGGTACGCACCGAGCTCTCCGCAGATTCAGAAAATTCATCGGCATTGTTTCTGAGAATAACGTTCGGACGGTATGGGTGCTTAAATGCGATATCAGAAAGTTTTTCGCAAATATCGATCATGCAATCCTGTTGGACATATCTGCAAAATATATTCCCGATCAAGATATTCTCCATCTCTTATCTGTCATCGTTCGGAGTTTTCATTCGAATGCTGTCGGCGTCGGACTTCCGCTCGGCAATTTAACGTCCCAGCTTCTGGTAAACATTTACATGAACGAATTCGACCAATTTATGAAGCATCGGCTCAAGGCGAAATATTATCTGCGCTATGCCGACGATTTTGCTGTCCTTTCGACGGAGAAGGTGTACCTTGAAACCATTTTGCCGGCGATGCAGGAGTTTTTAGGAAACAAGCTCAAGCTCTCCATGCATCCGGATAAGATTTTCATACAGACTGTCGCTTCGGGCGTCGACTTTCTCGGCTGGGTGCATTTTTCGGATCATCGGGTTTTAAGGACGACGACCAAAAAGAGGATGTTCAGAAATATAAAGGCAAAGGATGGGAAAGAGGAAACGGTGCAGTCGTATCTCGGCCTCATCGGCCACGGCAACAGCTGGAAATTGCGACAGAAAATTATTGATAAAGCGTCCAAGCCCAAATCTTCCAATTAAGTCGGTCATATTTGCTTAATTAAGCAAATCGTCCCAAGGGTTCAAATTTGGTCAAACCGGTGGTCGATGTGGCAAGGTGTGTCAAACGTCGATCCTCGGCACAAAGCTCGCCACCGGGGCAAATAGTTGGGCAAAAAACGGTTAAATAAGGTCAGTCGCGGTTAAGTGATTTTATTCCGAACTTTTGCTCAAAACCGGTGGCTACTGGTGGGATAAGGTGAAATGGTTTTGGACCGGACTTTTGCCAAAAACGGGTGAGTTAGGGTGACTTGGGGTGAGTTAGCTATTTCGGCTGGTAGGGCATCGGGAAGTCATAAATCTTGCCAACGCGCTTGATATTGTTGATTTTTTCGCGTACCGTAACCATATAACCCCTGTCCTCGAGTACGGTTATAACTCCGGACAGTGCCCGACCCAATATGGCTCTGTAGAGCCACAAATGGGAGATTGGGTTTTGAGGGTTTGAAAACCCAATCCCCGTTTGGCGCCCAATGAAAACCCTAAATTTTAAGTCATGTTCGGCAATAATAAGCCCGAATATGTGATATTCTCTTAACATGGAATCATTCAATCAGAAAAAAGACATATCTCCCCAGGAAATGGGGACTTCAGCAACAGAGGTCTTTTCAGGGAAGTCAGAAAGGATGGCGATTTCAGAACTCTATGCCGAATCAGCCGAAACCTTTGCAGATATCATAAGAGAAAGAATTCAGCCACGGGATGAACCCTACACTCTCGCAGATTTAGGAAGTTTTAAGGGTGAGTTGCTTAAAAATATTCTACAAGAACTAGGATCTCAGTATTCTTTCATTAAAACAGGAGTTGATTTGAGCGAGGATGCTCTGGTGTCAAATTCTACAGTTGAAAACAAAGTTGCCGCCGATATTTCGAAACTACCTTTCTCTGATAATAGTTTTGATATTTCGACGGCAAGGTACGTGCTTGTTTGGAATGATGCTGACCGTCAAAAAAAGATAGTAAATGAAATTAACCGTATAACGTCTAATTTGGGTATTTTACAACACGCAGGTGCTGATAGGGAAAACACAAAAGAATGGCAAGGTAAAATGCATTCTCTGCTTAACGGATCTATTGATAAAATTGCAAGAAATAAGTACTATTTTTCTTCTGCTAATGAAGTTGAATTATGGATGAATGAGCAGAATATTAAGTTTGAATGCAATCAGGACAGAAGGGTTGATAATGTTGCCGATGTATTTATCCAGAGATACCAGTTGTCATTAGAAGAAGCACAAAAAATAATAGAAAAGTTGGGAGAAAAAAATTACATTTATCAAACCACTTGGGTGATACATAAATAAAATAAAGTAATAAAAATTTGTTTATACAATTTACATATGTGGGAAATAACTGTAACAGTATTGGGAATAATGATGTCGATAGGGTACTATCCGCAGGCGTACAGAATATGGAAGACTAAATCTTCCAAGGATATTTCTCTTTATACATACGGCATTTTTAGCATCGGAACATTCGTTTGGACACTTTACGGCTTTCATTTAGGTGATTTGCCGATCATCTCGAGCTTCATTATTGGGGTTATCGGGTCGTGGTTGGTCTTGGGACTTTCTTTGTATTATAGGAGGAATAAATGTTCACCTTTAGAAACTTTATTTAAACAATAAGAGGTATGATAAACTGGAGGCATGGAAGACAAAAGACCAAAAGTAGGCATAGGGGTAATGATTTGGAAAGACGGCAAAGTTCTTGTCGGGAAACGAAAAAGTTCTCATGGACAAGGTGAGTGGGCTTGGCCAGGCGGGCATTTGGAATATATGGAATCAATAGAAGAGTGTGCTAAAAGAGAGACAATGGAGGAGGCGGGGATTGAAATACAGAATATCCGTTTCTTACGCCTTTTGAATTTTAAAGATTATGCGCCTAAGCATTATATCGATATAGCTTTGATAACAGATTGGAAATCTGGTGAGCCGAAAGTGATGGAACCCGAAAAACTTGAAAAATGGGAATGGTGTGATCCGGACAATATGCCCGAACCTCTTTTCAAAGCTTTGCCGTCGTATTTTCAAGCTCTAAAAACCGGACAGAATTTTTTTGATAATTAAAGTTATGGAAAAATACCCTAAAAATTTCAATTCTCCTTATGACGGTAATGGTGAAGATGATGAGTATGAATTCGTAATACCGTCACAATTTAAAATGGGAAAAGAAGAAATAAAGAGAAAACTCGGTTTTCGCGATTTTCCAAAACGAACAATTGAAGAAAAGAGGGGTCTGCTCGGTAGTGAGGAGAGAGTGCGTGCTCTTGATGCGATTACAACAACAACTTTACCAGCTTCTAAGAAAGAAATTAAGAAGGGTGTTGTGTTGGAAGTGGCTGAACAGAATTTAATTTCTCCAGAAGTCCTGCGTAACAATTTGCTTGTCTATATTGGCTCTGGAACAGATATTGAGTACGCATTAGCTCTTGGAGGAGAAAAATAATATTGGTAGACCCAATGTTTACTGATGAAAAAAATGAAGATGAGGTTGCAGGAAAAATTAGAAGAATTATTTCTGAAGAAGTAAAAAAAGAAGAAAAAGTGCTCACGTTCGGTTTTGATTTTGGTAGCGGAAGAGAAAGTGCAACCGTAGAGTTGGTAGACAAGAATTATTCAGATAAAAATAAAGGAGAAGGGTGGTACGAGCTTCCTGATAAAATCGGTATGGTGGTACTCTATGCGAGTCAGGGTCCAGGAGGAACCTTGGTTGCAAATGAAGAAATGAAATCAGCGATAGTTGATGGAGGTATGATTTGGGAGGAAACAACTGCTATAATTAAGAAAGGCAACAATGAAGAGATTGTTGTTTGGGTAAATAATAATTCTAACAGAGGGTATTTCGATGATTTTATAAACGTTGATTTTTAGTGTTATGAAAAAAGGAGAGGATTGTATTGGAGTCGGGGTTGTATTTTTCTGCCATGACGGAGAGGGTAATGTTTTGCTTAATAAAAGAAGTACAAATTGCCGAGATGAACATGGTTGTTGGGACCCGGGAGGCGGAGGATTGGAACATGGGGACACGGTAGAGGATACTCTTAAAAAAGAAATTGCTGAAGAGTATCGTACTGATGTTTTGGACTATGAATTTTTGGGTTATCGCGATGTGCATCGGGAAAATAACGGTAAAAAGACGCATTGGGTGGCTTTGGATTTCAAGGTTTTGGTTGATAAAGAGAAAGCCGGGAACGGTGAGCCACATAAATTTGAGGCGGTGGAGTGGTTTAATATAAATGATTTACCGGAGCCCTTGCACTCTCAATTTCCGAACTTTCTTAAGTTATACGAAGGTCGTTTGTAAAAAATTTGACAAAAGACAGGTATCTGTTATACTTGCGATACAACTTAATCTCATTGGTTTTTGGTGCGAGGAGACTCCATTTAAAAAGCTTTACAGCTTTATCTTAAAAACTATCGAGAACCGATCGCTTTTTTATTTGTATAGATCGGAAAGTTTAAGATAAAGAAATATGTATAATAATTCAGCAAAATCAGGGGGCAGAAAGCCCTCAAGTCGGTTTGGAAGTGCGTCCGGAAACGGAGGTTTTCGAGGTGGTAGGTCGGGAGGTTCGAGTTTCGGTAGTAGAAATAATGGTAGTCGATCTTTTTCAGCGAATCGTTTTCGAGGACCGGGAAGAGGTTTTAGTGGACAAAGAAGGAGAGGTGGTGGAGGTTTTTCCAAATCCATTGACCCGGCGAAATTCATTAACAAGGCGGTTATAACCGAAGAAATCGAGAATTTTGTTCCTGAACATAAGTTTATGGATTTCAAAATAGAAGAGCCATTGAAACGAGCGGTTGTCGAAAAAGGTTATACCGATCCTACACCTATACAAGACAGAGCTATCCCCCATATTCTCGATGGTGCGGATGTTTTCGGTATTGCAAATACCGGTACAGGTAAAACTGCTGCTTTTCTTATACCTCTTATAAATAAAGTATTGCTCGGAAAGGATGAACAGATAATGGTGATAGCACCTACTCGTGAACTTGCAATCCAGATAGATCAAGAATTGAAAGGGTTTGTAAAGGGCATGAAGATACATTCTGTGTGCTGTTCTGGAGGGTTGCCTATAGGCGCACAAATAAGAGAGCTACGTTTTTTCAACAATTTTATTATCGGTACACCGGGACGTATCAAAGATCTTGTAGATAAAGGCAGGATAGTATTGTCGGAGTTTAAGACTATAGTTTTGGATGAAGCAGACAGGATGCTTGATATGGGATTTGTAAACGATATGCGTTTTATTATGGATAAGATGGCGAAACAACGACAGACCCTTTTCTTTTCGGCGACATTGACTCCTGAAATTGAAACTCTTACAAAAGAATTTTTGAAAAATCCGGTAAGAATATCTGTAAAGAATAGGGACACTTCTAAAAATGTGGACCAAGATGTTGTGAGAGTCGGACGAGGAAACGATAAGTTGGAAGTGCTACACGCACTTTTGTCCAATGAAGAATTTGATAAAGTTCTTATATTCGGCAAAACCAAGCATGGTGTGGAGAAGTTGTCTCAAGTTTTGGTCCAGAAAGGATTTAAAGCCGATTCTATACACGGTGACAAAAATCATTTCAAACGACAGAGAGCTTTGAATCTTTTTAAAGATAGTCATGTGCAAATATTAGTGGCGACGGATGTTGCGGCGAGAGGGTTGGATATTGCTGACATAAGTCATGTTATAAACTTCGATATTCCTGCTACTTATGAAGACTATGTTCACAGAATCGGAAGGACAGGGAGAGGGGATAAGAAGGGTAAGGCGCTGACTTTTGTTGAGTAAGGTTTTTAGAGCCTATCCACGATCTAAGCCTCTCCGAAATGTTCAAAATCCGCCCGCGAAAATTGCAGTTTTTGAGGAAACATACTGAAGTACGTTGACGAAAAAAGTGCAATTTGCAGCAGAATTTTGGGCATTTCGGCAGGCAAGTCCCCGCTATCAAAGATAGCCCACACCTATTTCTGAATAGGTGTGGGGACAAGTAGTTATTTTGTCTCATATTTTACGTTTAGATAGCGGATAGGCTCTTACTGATATTTTTACATAAAATCCCGACCGGCTGTTTCGCCAGTCGGGATTTTTTATTTCGTATTTTTGTATTATAATCGGTTTATGAATGAACAAGAAGTGCTTCAAAAAATAGAGCTATTGGAGAAAAAAATTGATGCTGTTTATGAGTCCGCTGAGAAGACAAGGAAATATTTTCTGGCAGTTATCATAATTTCCATCGTGGCTTTTGTACTACCACTTATCGGGCTTATATTTGCTATACCTTCGTTTCTCTCAAGTTATAATTCTTTAACAGGGCTTTGATTTAACGCCATCGGTGTCCGTTTGGGTTTCTTGTATATAGTGTCTTGTTAAATTAATTTAAGCGGAAGAAAATTTCTAAGAGATGTTGAACCTGCTCTTATAAGGTGGTAACGTTATTTAATGAAAAATAAAGAACTTTTCATATTCGACCTTGACGATACTTTAACGGAGAGTAAGGTCGTTATAGATGATGAAATGGTGGATATATTGGCGGGACTGTTGTCTCACAAGCAAGTTGCGATAATATCCGGAGCTTGGCTTCCTCAGCTTAAACTTCAGGTTCTTGAAAAGTTGCCTCAAAGACTCGATGATATAAGAAAGTCCAGATTGCACATCTTCCCTACAAGCGGAGCAGCTTTTTACCGTTTTGAAAATGGGGATTGGTGTCCGGTTTATGAGCTACGATTTACTGATGAAGAGAAAAGCGAGATAGTAGAAAAATTTTCTGACGCCATTTCAAAGTCGGAGATAGAAATGCCTGGACAAATATACGGTGAAAGATTGCAGGACCGAGATACTCAGCTCACGTTTTCGGCTCTCGGATCGGAAGCCCCGCTTGAGCTTAAAAAAACTTGGGACCCGGACAGGCAAAAAAGGACAAAAGTACATTCGATTGTAAAAGAATTGTTACCTCAATTTGATATTGCGATAGCTGGCAAAACATCTATAGATGTTTTGCGTAAAGGTGTCGATAAAGCTTTTGGTGTAGAGATGATGGAGAAACATATCGGGATTCTGAAAAGTGAAATGATATTTTTCGGAGATGCGCTTTTTGAGACGGGGAATGATTTTCCTGTAGTAAAAACAGGGATAGAGTGTGTGGAAGTAAAAGATCATGAACACACAAAACGTATCTTGAAAGATTTTTTACAAAATATCGATGGAGATATTTAACTTAGATTATATGAAATTACTTGATGGTAAAATTGTAAGGGAGAAAAAGAAAGAGCTTTTGCGAAAGAATATTTTATTGTTATCCGAGCCTCCGGTCTTGGTTATAATTCAGGTGGGAAATGACTCTGCTTCAAACTCATATATAGAACAAAAGAAAAAATTTGGGTCTGCTATCGGTGCCTCGGTAATACATAAGGTTTATCCGGAAGAAGTAAAAGAATCGGATTTAGTAAAAGAAATTGAGAATTTAAATGAAGATAATGAAGTTCACGGTATTATAGTGCAGTTGCCGATGCCGGATCATATAAATAGCGATGTCGTGGCGGACTCGATTTGTTGGCAAAAGGATGTCGATGGTTTAAGTGGGGAGAGTGAAAGACGTCGTTTGGCAGGAAATAAATCACATATACCGGCAACGGCGAGAGGAATTTCGGAGTTGTTGAAAGAATACGGCGTGGAGGTTAGGGATAAGAAGGTCGCAGTTTTGGGTAGGTCTCGGCTTGTCGGAGCTCCTACAGCTTGGCTTTTGGATAAAGAAGGAGCGGAAGTTTCTATTTGTCATAGTAAAACCGAAAATGTGAAAGAGATAACAAGAGAGAGTGATGTCGTGATTGTGGCAATAGGTAAACCAAGATTGATAGATGACTCATATATTGCTGAGGGACAGGTGGTGGTTGATGTTGGAATTACCGCTGTAACTGAGGAGGGAGAGAAAAAGTTGGATGATGAAATATTGGAGTACAAATTGGTTGGGGATGTTGACTTCGAAGATGTAAAAGATAAAGTTTCAGCGATTTCCCCTGTTCCTGGAGGGGTCGGTCCGATGACCGTGGTTGCTTTGTTTGAAAATCTTTTAGATACCCATTGATGTTATTTAGAGCGAAACGATATATGGAGTGTATTTTTCCTATCGCGGTGAGATTGGAGATTGGCTCTTAATACAATTTTCACACTACTTCTAAAATTAATGTATAATATTAATTATGACAAAAGTCGAACAAAACGAAAAAAATATGAATCCAGAAGATTTTGTAGAAAAAATATTCGCTTCAGCCATTCAGGAAGGAGCTTCTGATATACACTTCGAACCCTTATCGGAAAAAATGAGGATAAGATTTCGAATAAACGGTATTTTGGAAAACAAGAAGATGCTTGATAAAAGTCTTATTGAACCTATTATCAACAAGATAAAAGTCCTGAGTGGAATGGATATAACAAACAGAGAAGCCGCTCAAGACGGTCATTTTGAACTTTACGAGATCGATAATAGTGAAAATAAAGGCAAAGAAAGTTCTGAGGGAAGCGAGCAGGTAAAAGCTCACAAGAAAAAAAGTAATGATGAAAAAAAGGATTTTTGGGAAAAGCGTGTCCTCGATGTTAGAGTATCGGTCTACCCTACCCTTAAAGGTGAGGTTATTGTAGCTCGTATATTAAATCGCCTCGATGCGCTTATGAACCTGACAGAACTTGGTATGGATAAAAGTGACCTCAGTTCCATAAGTAAATTTATATCTAAGGATTACGGTATGCTTTTAATTACTGGTCCAGCTGGTTCCGGTAAAACCACAACGTTGTATTCCTTCTTACAAGAACTTAAGGATGAGAGCAAAAATATAATGACCATAGAAGATCCTGTGGAATTTCACTTGGAGTGGCTAAGGCAAAGTGAATTAAAACCTGCGCGGGGGTTTACTTTCACAAATGCAATCAGATCTATTTTAAGACAAGACCCTGATGTGATAATGGTAGGTGAAATAAGAGACGAAGAAGCGGCAAGCCATGCCATAAGTGCTTCTCTCGTCGGAAGAATTGTGGGCTCGACTGTCCATTCAAACAGTACTATGGGTACGATTGCCAGGTTGATTGATATGAATATAGATAGAAGTATGATCGCCTATGCCATAAACGGCATAATATCACAACGACTTGCCCGAACAAATTGTCCGAATTGTAAAGAATTGCATCAACCTGACCCCGATATTTTAGAGTACTTCGGTCTTAGGAAAGATCAATATGAATTTTATAAGGGAAAAGGATGCCAAAACTGTAAGGAAACAGGATTCGTGGGGAGAGTTGGTCTTTTTGAAGTTGTCGCTTTTGACTCAAAAATTAGGTCTCTCATTGTTTCTGGAGCACCTATGGAAGAATTGGAGAACTATGTATTCGGCAATGGAAATAAAGATTTAAAACAAGATGCCATTAACAAGGCGGTCGCAGGGCTTATTTCTATTGAAGAAGCCGCGAGAATGGTATAAAATAAAATTTGCAAATTTCGAGGCGAATATGTCTAATTTAGTATAATTAGTATAAAATTAAAAAAATATGTTTGAACAAAAAAATGTAAGGAATAGCGTGGTTGTAGTCTTGGTAATATTGGCTTTGTTTTTGGCGGCTCAGACCCTTTTGTCTTTGCGTCAGTTCTCCTATGTCGATAATGCTTATCAAAAGAATACAATATCGGTAAGCGGAGAGGGAGAAGTTTTTGCCGTTCCTGATGTAGGGACATTTACATTTTCGGTAACGGTGGAAGCAGATACTGCAAATGAAGCTCAAGCCACTGCGGCGGAGCGGACAGACTCAATTATGTCGTTTTTGACAGACCAAGGGATTGAAGAGAAAGATATAAAGACGGTTGGTTATAATGTTTATCCAAGATACGAATACTATGAAAGGGCTCTTTCGTACCCGACACCGGAAGGACAGAGACAGTTGGTGGGATTTGAAGCGAGCCAGTCTATTCAGGTAAAGGTTCGCGAGCTTGAAAATGTAGGCACACTTTTATCCGGAATTGGAGAGAGAGGAGCGACCAATATAAGCGGGCTGTCTTTTACTGTTGACGACGAGACGGATATAATTGCCGAAGCTCGAGCCAAAGCAATAGCAGACGCAAAAGAAAAGGCCAAAGCTCTTGCCCAAGACCTCGGTGTACGTCTCGGTGAAATTGTAAGTTTCTCTGAGGGAGGAAATTATCCTGTAATGTATGCACAACAAGAAGCGTATGGTATGGGGGGAGATGCTGCTGTTAAGAATTTTGCGGTGCCAGCAGGGGAAAATAAGTTTGTTTCAAACGTGAATATAGTTTATGAGATAAGGTAGAAGGGGAAAGTTGGGAAGTTTATAAGTTGGTAGGTTGGTAAGGGAGAGCGGGTTTTGCCGAAGGCAAAACCCGCTCTCTTTTTAAATTTAAAACTTAAACATGAAGCACTGATCATGTAACCTGTAATACGAGAGAAAATTTTCCTTATTCGTATTTCTCTATCCCAATTAGTATTTCGTAATCTTCTCTTCTCTTAAACTTATTAACTTTCCAACTTAAAACTTACCAACTCTATCTGCTGACTAAGTTCACATACATATTGCACTCATTAACCAAATGGGCACAAGAT
>PCWC01000027.1 GCA_002787175.1 Parcubacteria group bacterium CG11_big_fil_rev_8_21_14_0_20_39_22
CAAGCGAATCAAGATATACGAATTTTTGAGGACCAACAGATTTAGCCCAGTTTATGGTTTCTTTTATTCCATCTCGCAATCTTGTCCCAGCTTTATATTCAAATAACTTCTTAGCTTTTTTATGATCACAAAACGCATCTTTTACCTCTTGCAGCCGATCGGATAGATATTGGGGTCTTAAATTTTTTGGTACCGCAGAATCAAAGAATCCTTTTAGAACAGTCTCCGCCAGCTGATTTAAAGTACTAACATCGTCAGAGCCGATATTAAAAATCTCATTTTCAACTTTTTTATCGAATATCACTTTGGCTATTACAGAAGTAACATCATCAATGTAGCTAAAAGCTCTTTGTTGTTCGCCATTACCATAAATGTAGAACCTTTTGCCCTGAAGCAAGCAGTTAATGAAAATTCCGATTACATTTCGATAGGGGTCAGAAAGATTCTGTTTTGGACCATAAACATTATGTGGTCTGAAAATAAGATATTTAAAGCCATAAACAGACGACATAACTTTTGTTGCCTGCTCCATGGCTGCTTTCGTAATACCATAAATATCTTCCGGCGTAGGTGTCATGGATTCTCGAAAAGGAGTTTGTTGTTTTCCGTAGACACTCATTGAACTAATAAGAACCATCTTTTTTAATCCATGTTCTATGGCCGGAATAAGAATGTTCATATAAGCACCGAGGTTTCGATCCAAAGCGGAGAAAGGAGTAAATTGACTTCTTCCTTCGGTGGCATCGGCAGCAAAATGAAAAATAATCGCTGGCTTTAGTTTGTCTATATAATCGGAGATTTGTTCACGATTTCGCAAATCAAGTTTTGTAAAATATTTTGGTTGCGAAACATTTCGTATAAATCCTCCTGAAAGATCGTCAACGCCATAAACTTCATACCTGTCGCCGTAGTGCTTAAAAATATAGTCATAAATATGGCTTCCCATAAACCCGGCTGAACCAGTAATAAGGATTTTTTGTTTATTCATGGTCAAATTGTAACAAAATTATTGAGTTTATACTCGATCGCTCCCAGTCGATACTTGTAAGATTCCTCTCCGCGCGTTAGATCGATAATTTTAACGCTTTCATTAAAATTCTTGCTGTTACTCCAGTAATCCAGAATTAAACCATATGATATTTTGCTACCAGACTCGGCATGAGCGCGAAGATAACAAATAGTACTCTTATCTTTTATAAAATTAAGACTAGCTGCCATAACAAGACCATCATTTCTTTCCGCGCAGTAATCAATGAAGACGTTCTCCCAGATAGAGCTAAAACCAACTATCCGAGTTATGAAATCACCAAATTTTTTGTCAAACGAAAGATTGTATTCGTCTTTTTTCCTTTCTAAAAGTTTATTGTGTCGAGTAGAAAGTAAATCCTTTAGAATGTTGGGGTTACTTTTTATATCTCCGCCGAATATCCTGCAAAACTCAAGTCCTTCAGAATATCTGTTATACATCCGACAAATCCTATCACTTACTAAGTAATCATAGCTTTGTGTCATTCCGCTGTTAGGGATTTTCAAACCAACTACCCCTTCTTTCAACTCACTGCTTTCCGAAAGACCTCTAAGCAAACCGGATTCAAAAAGATTAGTCCAATTAATCTTGTAATCTAAATCAGAGAAGTATTTAATAATATCTTTGAAATCGTATTGATCTTCAGAATCTCTTGTAAATACAGCGTTAAAGTCATTAAATGGATCGCCAGTGAAAACAATTTCACTATTTAAGGCGCTCAGAGTAAAATAGTTCCTACCATTTTTTGATTGGATTAAAAAATTTTGCTGCGGTTTATATATCTCAAGGAAAGATAAAATCCATTCTTTGCTGGCAAAAATATAACGATAATCCACAGTATCTCGGTAGTTGAGAAGAAACTTACTTATTCTGTCCGCGTCTTTGTAACTATATGATTCAATTAGATGTTGCATGAATTTATTTGGTGACGTTCTCTACTTGCTCAACGGTCTTGCAGCCAACAAGGACAGAGTCAACATTTTTGTTTTTCAGGCACCACTCAACGGACCATTTTGCCATGTCCACACTATGCCCCAATCGTTTCCTTAATTCTTCGATTGAGTTTATTTCTTTGGAAAAATTATCCTTTTTCAGCCAATGCCTGACATCATTTTCCGGAAATTGTGATCGATCATCGTATTTACCACTTAGATATCCATAAGCAAGTGGCTGTCTCGCCAAGATGCCCAGCTCTAATTTCGCGCATTCCGGAATCAGTTTTTTCTCAGCTTCTCTGTGAAGCCAATTGTAACGAACCTGAATTATATCTACACCGCGTTCCTTCGCTTTGTATATTTGATTCAAATCTCCCCTTAAAACCAAATCCTCTGAAATTGATATACCGAGATATCTGATTTTTCCTATCCGCTTTTCTTTCTCCAATGCCCCCCAAAGCTCATCATTGTCAAAAACCTTATCGTCACCGGAATGAAATTGGTAGATATCAACGTAATCAGTACCTAAGACACTCAAAGAATCTTCTAACTGCTGTTTTACTTCTGTAGATGACCACCTGTCTTCCACATCAAGAAGACCTTTGTATGCGTGACCAAATTTAGTAGCTAAAATCCAATTACTACGATTCCTTTTTAGAAAAGAACCTATTAAGCTTTCGGATAAATGGTTACCGTAGCACTCCGCGGTATCTAAAAGATTTATTCCGACTGATTCGACAGTCTTTAAAATTTCACTAACTTCATCTGTAGTAAATTTCTTACCCCATTCACCGCAAAGTTGCCATGTGCCCAACCCAATTACAGAAACATTAAGATCGGTTGTGCCTAGTTGTTTGTAAATCATATATTTATTGATTTGGGATGGATAAGGCGTTCGAAAATCTCAATGTTTCGCTCAATATTATGATTCTCATACACAAAAAGTTGTGCCTCATTAATCATTTGATTTCTCTGCTTACAATCCAATGCGGCAACTTCTTTTATCTTTTTGGATAATTCTAATATCGTGGTATTCACATCCATTAGAAAACCCCGATTGTAATCCAAAAGTGTGGACAGATAACCGACTTCTGTTGAAAGCACTAATACTCCATGCGCCATCGCTTCTAAAGCGACGAGCGGGCAACCCTCATTAATCGAAGAAATAACCAATAACTCTGCGTCTTGATAAAATTGGGCGACACTTTCTTGGTACCCCGTAAAATTAACTCTGTCTTGGATATTTTTTTGAACAGTGATATTGCGAAGACTATCGGACATTGGACCATCTCCCACTACGGTGAGTTGCCAGATGTCCTTAGGAATATAGGATAAAGCTTCAATAACCAGCCTAAAGCGTTTCTCTTCGGCCAATCTTCCGATTAGTAATACCTTGAGCGGATTCGATTTATTGCTCCGTGTACGAATAATATCTTTTTCTACTGAAATTGCAGATGGAATAAAGATGAGCTTCTTTTTGCTAACCAACCATAGACTTCGTTCCATGGACGGATTCACTAGAATAACAAAATCGTAGAAGATGCTGATGAGCCTATCTAAAAAAGTTTCGAAACGTTCCGAAAAATTGGTTGTAATCCAACCATGCTTTATGTCAATAAATTTACTACCGCCCCTTTGAAAGAAACTCTTCAGTTTTGTTAGAAATATCAAATAAGAAGAATGGTAGCCGTTTGAAACTACCACTGTTGCCCGAGTGTCCTTCAAAAAATGGGAGAATTTTGCCGAGGATTTATTGAGTGTATCTCCAAGATATAAGCTCGGAACGGTATTTTTGCACTCAAGATAGAATTCCCAATTATGTGATATCGCAACAATAATTTTAAGTTTGTTCTGCTTACGCATTGCTTTGACTATATTTTGAACATATCGTTCGGCACCACCGATATACTTACCGGGACTTAAAACAAAAATATAATCGTAAAATCTGTTTGGATGATGGTGATACGATAAGAATCCCCTAAAGAAAAATAAGCCGTAATAAATATAGCCTTTGATTTCGTGACCTTTAAAAGAGAAAAGGATGGTTTTCAAAAGCCACCACCAAAGTTGGGTGCTGTGATATAAAAAATCCAGTTTTGAAGTCTTGAAGATTAATTTGAAAAATGCTCCTGCGGCATAACCATAATCCTTCATCAGACTTATATCTTCTTTGGCACTTCGCCAAGAACGATGCGCAATCACTGCTTCCGGGGTATAAACAATTTGGAAACCAAGCTGTAAAGCTCTATATGACCATTCGTTATCATCGGAACTCTTGAAAGCTGAACCAGGGCCAAGATTTTCATTAAATCGACCGATTTCCTTGTATGTGTTTTTATGAAAACCAAAATTACATCCTGATAATTTAAATATCGGGGTAATTTTGTTTTTCTTAAAGATGGTCCGTTCGTTAAGAGTGTCATACAGACGTGAACTTATTGCATCACTTTCTTTATCACCAGCAATCACTCGACCGGTAACGATAAAGTTACGGCCCTCTTTGCGTAGGGCCTTATATAGCGAATCAATCCAGTATTTATCGGCAATACAGTCATCATCTATGACAGCTAGAAGATCAGCTGAAGCAAGTTCAACTCCTAAATTTAAGGCGCGGGATTTGTTTTTAAAATCACACGCAGTAACTCTTACAGCCGCTTTGTTAGACGGTAAAGCTATCAGTTTCTCGAAGTCTGATTGATCTAAAATGATAATTTCGTATGGTATCGCTGTTTTTTGGATCAGCAAACTTTCGACGCAGACCTTCAACATCTCCGGCCTGTTGCAAGTGGCGATAAGAACGCTTATTTGAGCCTGTTTATTTGTTCTCATAATTTCTAACCAGTTTATAAATAGCCGCTTTCTTACCGGATACGAGAATATCGTATTTCTTCTGTAGTTGGAAGATATTGGTGAATTTATTCTGTAAGATATTTTCAAAAATATCCTTAGCCCCAATAAGGAGAACGATAACGCCTTCCTTCTTCAAAATGCGATCGAATTCTAAGAGCAGAGACTCATAGAATTTTTCTAAATCTGGGACCTCTTTATATTCTCCCCAAGGTGGATCAGAAATAATTTTGTCTATAGATTTATTTTGTATCCCACTCAGAGCTAAAGCATTACCGCGAATAACTTCTATTTTCTTCCCAGAAGCTTTAACTTTTTGTTTAAGCTTAGAGATTAGATCGTCTTCTTTTTCCACAGCAATTATTTCTTTATAGGGAAAACTTGCCGCGCGTTCTATCGGTATGGATCCATAACCGGCAAACGGATCAAGAACAACATCTTTAGGGTTTGGTTTGGAAAGAAAACTTAAGATATATGAAATCTCTTTTCGAAGCTCACCTTTCTCGCGATAATTTTCATGCCTGAATGGATAGGTAACTCTTATGCCAAAAAATCCATACCTTTCTCGTCTTAGAAGCGCCCAAAATTCAAGGTCCGGCTTTTGAATATTTAATCTTGTGCCTGGTGTCCGCAAAATAATTGATTCAAGTTTTTGTAATAATTCACGGCTTACTGGCACCATACTATTCTCTAGTGAACTCACAATTTTGAAATTTCTTTTGCGAGAAGGAAGATTGATCGCGATTTGGTGTTGTAAGTTCTTGTCATGAGATACCATAGCTAATATCTTTTCAAGTGATTTAGCGTCTGGGGCTAGATTACTGAAAGACCTCAACAAAAGATATGTATTGTTAAAGATATGAAAATTTCTAATTTCACGTTCAGGATAGTCTGATTCATACACAACCAAACCATCAAGCAGTAACTTGATTTTTACTCCACGTTTTGCAAGAAATTCTTTTACTATTTCTTGTGTGCCAGTTATGAATGTTGAAAAATATGTTTTCATAAATTTATTCTTTCAGTGGAATCACCACTGGAACAGGTTGACTTTGTTTCGTTGTTGCCACTGGTTTCCAAATATGAGGATTGCGACTAAATCTAGTTTTTACACTGGCTATAATCCGTGCAAGCGCGTCCATCACAAATAGAGCAATGACAAATATGAGATTTTGCGCACTCGTCGCTTTAAGTAGTTCGACTCGCCATTGTTTTTCAATTTTCTTAAAGAAGGAGGTGGCCGTCTGTCTTCTTCCCAATCTGGTTCGTATCTTTTGCCTAAAGAAATCTCTGAATGATTTTGGAAACGTAACGTAAACTTGCAAATTATCACAATAACGGAACAAAATACCTCTTTGAAAGAGGACTAGTGACAGCAAACCATCGTCATTAATGGTTGTTTTGTCGATCGTTTTTATACCATCAACAAAATTGTCTTGGGAAAGTATCATTGTATATCCTGAAGGATAGAGAAAGGTGCCAACTTGGTCGTTTCCATAGCGTAAAGCATTCCATGCTTCGCAACCAACTGCGGAAATTCTGTAAAAGAATTTTCTCTTTGTTGGAATTGGGATGACTTTTCCCGTGCACGGTACTCTTTTTGTCTGAATACACGAAAAACATTCTCTCACAAAATCATCCTTAACATCCACATCTCCATCAATAAGCAATACATAATCTCCATTGATGAATGGAACCGCTTTTTTAAGAGCAGACACTTTGCCGTTTCTTGTTTTCTCTTGCACTAAAGTTATTAAAGGAGACTGGATGGATTGAATAATCTTATTTGTTTTATCGGTACTCCCGCTTGATATAACAACTATCTCTCTGACTTCTTGAGAAGAAGATTGCGTTACTAGCTTCGTCAAAATATTTTTGATGTTTTTCTCCTCATTGTAGACGGCTATAACTATTGAAAGTGAACCGGGTTTTATTATCTTATCGATAGCTGATTTTAAGGCTTTCAAACCCGTCAACAAACGCTCGTTAGTTTCGGAAACGTCGTGATAATCCACGTCTTTAAATAAAACCGGATCAAGAGACGCAATACTATGGATTAAAAAGATTTTATTTCTTATGGATGGGCACATTTCTATAACCGCTTGTTGATGTGCTGGAGTAAAGCAGACAATAGACGAGGCCCACATAACATCCTCCGAGGATAACTTTTGGGCTCGGTGGCCTTTTAGTGTTATCGAGTAGTTCCTCTCTACAATACTATTAAGTAATGGATTGGGAGTTTTAAAATATAGGTCTATGCCACGTGATCGAGATTGGAAGGATAATCCCGCACTCTGAATATTTTGAATAAAAAGTTTTTCAGAAATAATACTTCTGAAAACGTTACCAGTACAGACGAATAAAGTTTTGTTGAAGTTTGGCATAGATTTAAAAAATAAACTCAAATTGTTTTTGATTAGCACTCATCTTTTTATTGATATTATGCAGACGATTTAAATTAAAATTCGTTTGTTTTTTTAATTTGAAGACTGATATGACGAGATAAAAAATACTAAAAACAGGATAAGCAAAGGGATAGTATTGATAGTAGAAATCTTTATATATCCTAAATAACTTCCTTCCATATGTGCCATAGTTATTCAAAAATTCTTGACGATCCTGGTATGTGATTAAACAGGTAAATAAATTTCTAAGAGCGCGTCTGCAAGTAGATACTCGGGAGAATGATTGTTTGCTGTCGTGAGCAACAATCGCAGTATTTAGGAAATATAATTTCAAATCGGTCTGAGTGATAATTCGCAAACTCAATTCGACATCTTCGTGATATATGAAAAAATCTTCTCTGAAATAGAGACTGCTCTGTAGATTTTTTAAATTCGCGAAGAGGGCCGTTCCAGGCACGAAACTTACTTCTATATATTCTTTATCTATATTGTACGCTTTAATGAGACCGTCTTTTATATCAAAAGCGAGCGGGTAACCATCGAGCTTACCTCCACTTAAAAACTCAGAATATTCGACTATTCTTGGAGATACACAACCTAAATCATTCTTTGATTCAGCAAATTTATAGAGTCTCTTTAGGCAATCTGGATCGAGAATAGTATCAATATTCAACAAAAATACATATTTAGTCTTAGCTTGTTTAACACAAAGATTGTTTGCCTTAGCCCACCCAATGTTTGTTTCGTTTTCAATAATCTTAGCCGGATAATTCCTTGCTATTTCGATAGTTCTGTCTTTGGAACCATTGTCGAGAATAACAACCTCAAAGTTTTTACAGGTCTGGGCATAGATAGAATCGAGGCAGGTCTTAATGTACTTCTCGCCGTTTAATATTGGAATGATTATTGTTATGGTTGGTTGCAACATAAATTTTATCGGTTATTAAACACAAACAAACGTTCGTGTCTTTGATTTTGTTTTGTTATTTTCTCCACTTGATCAAAAAATAACTTACACATCTGAGAATCATATACTTTCATGGAACAAAACTTCTCGTTGATGCCATCGACTTTTGTCTGAGCAAAAAGATGTAATCTAAATTTGTTAGGATTTGTAATCCGGCTATAAGGTATGTCGTCAACAAAAAACCGACTACATAATGTCCCCGGCAACGATTTAACCGCCTCACGAACAATCCGGTGATCGTAGTGCTGTTTTCTACCAGATGGAAATGGCGCCACTATGTTCTCTACTTTATATCTCTTAATCGAGTCATGGATTATTGTCCTAACTTGTTTAACTAATTTTGTTTCCAATTTTTTATTAGGTTGAAAATACACTTCTCCATTTCTCAATAAGCAATCCTTGAGATCAGAAAACAGTAACGTGAGACCAAACGATTTCGCAAATTTTTCATCTTCAGTCTTCCGTATGTGTGTTATTGTTGTCTCATCTATATTTCGTCTATATCGGCGACCCTTTTTCTTAATTGGATCAATCCAATTTGATTGGCCAAACACGGTAAGCAAATAATAAGGTCGGGGTAGAATTTCTTTCCTCATTAAAAAACATGATGATATCACCATATCATCGCTATGAGGCTGAATAAAAATAGTACCTCTTGGTGTTGCGTGTGAAATATTATTTTCCATAATTTTCATCTACCATTTCTTTATAATCCTTAAAAATCTGCAGTTCTTTTAAATCGTTTTGGCATTCATCTATAAAGAATTTATGTTTCCACATTACTTCTTGTTTTTTCTGCTTATTTGAAATCAGCATGTAATATGGTAAATTAGCTATTTGGTCTGTTAATTTAATGATGATCGCATCGTAACCCGCTTGTTTAATATTGAAAACCAATTTCCGCCAACGTTCTTTGTAGTCTTTGATGTTTTCGTCAAAGGTGCAGGCTAAAACAAGTCTTGCCACCTTTTCTCCAAATTCTTTTTCAATTTCCTCTGGATTACAATTGGTGTCCTCAAGCAAATCATGAAGAAAACCAGCAATAACCACATCCTTTTCTTGCTTGAGTTCCATTAACTTAAATCCTACTCTTAAACTATGCAGGATGAGCGGTTTTTCGTTGTAGCAATGTTCTTCAATTTTATCAACCATAAAAACGATGGCTCGTTCAATTTGTTTCTGGATGTCCGGCGTATATGTAATTTCTTTTGTCAGAAGATTTATTTCAACAACTCACCGACCGAAACCCCAAGAGCCTTCGCTAATTTGGTAATGGTTGAAAGTGTTGGATTTTTCTTTCCACTCTCAACATTACTTATATATGAACGGTCAACGCCTAGTTTTCGGCAAATATCACCTTGCGACATACCTTTTTCAAGGCGTAGCTTTTTCATATTGTTTCCGAGTTTCTTTGCTGAATTATCCACATTCAGAGTATAACTCTAATTGTCTTTTGTAACAATAATGTTATATAATACAAGTAGCCATCGCCCATACCTTTTCAAAAAAATCCCGCGCAAAACAAAAAAGAATGGAAAAGCGATGGGGCGAGGGCGGAACGCCGAGGTAATCCGAGGCGTGGCGGAATTGTTAGAGTTAGCACAGAATCGGAGCGTAGGATTAGGTTTAGAGCCACCATACACGCGGAGCGTGCGAAGTCAGTCCGGTTCTTGTTCAAAATAGGTTCGAGCTTGGTACAATAAATACACCAATACAGAACTCAAAGGTTTTTTCAAGGCCAAAAGGTGGGACGCGCGAAGCGCATCCCACTGATTTCCCCCCATTTTTCCAAACGAATTCAGAATTTTTGGCGCGCTGGCGCGCACTGATTTT
>PCWC01000094.1:0-322 GCA_002787175.1 Parcubacteria group bacterium CG11_big_fil_rev_8_21_14_0_20_39_22
CACGACCCGGTTTCTTTGCGCTTTTCGACTCTTGAAATTCCTGAAGAATTTCAAGATTTTCTTTACGCGCGAACTCACGAAGCTCAAAGAGTTGAGCTTCGATGCTCATAATTTGTTTATCATCGTCCTCGGTGGACTTTCGCGCGTAGAGAAAATATTTTGGTTTGTTCATATTTGTTTTTGGATTATGAAAAAGAAGAATCCGTTGCCGTCTCATTTCTTGCTTTCCGCCCGCCCACCGAATTCGCATTTGCTTGCAAGACAGATTCGGATTTCGCCCACCCCCTTCTCCTCACCGCGCGCAAGCGCGCGGGGGAATTTT
>PCWC01000094.1:336-2540 GCA_002787175.1 Parcubacteria group bacterium CG11_big_fil_rev_8_21_14_0_20_39_22
CGCGCGCCTCGTCCGCTCCCTTCGGTCGCGGGCAAAAACCAAAAATTTTCCTTATCTTTCTTCTTTTCCTCGGCGGGGGGGGGGGGGGGAGCCGACAAAAAATGGAAAGGAAATTTTTGGTTTTGCTTCGCCGCTACCAAATTTAGTTTATCACAATATCTAAAGTTTGGATATTGAATCTTTAGATAGACAATGTTAATATATGACAAGGTCAATAAGAACAAAGGAATACGCCTATTTTGTCGAGCGATTGCGGAAGGCTCGCGAGGAAGCAGGGTTGACCCAAGTGCAAGTCGCTAAGAAATTGAGGCGTCCGCAATCGCATGTTTCTAATGTAGAATCAGGACAGCAAAGGGTTGATGTTGTCGAACTTCAGACCTTTGCGAAAATGTATGCTAAAGACATTAACTATTTTATAAAATAGAGCTATGAAAAAACTAGCTACGCTATCGATACTACTTATCTCGCTTGCTTTTGTTGTACCAGTGCAAGCGTCCGCGGCTACAAATGCAGGCGTTAAGCCGGGGAGTTTTTTCTACTTCTTCGACACCGCTTTTGAAAACATAAGTCTTTTCTTTACTTTTGATTCAAAAAATAAAGCCAAGAAAGCGCTAGAGTACGCCGACGAGCGTTTGGCCGAAGTAGAAGCTATCGCGGAAGAAAAAAATCCCGACGCGGTTAAAGCGGCTATCGCCAATTATGAAAGCAATATTGCGTTGGCGACGGAAAAATCAAAAGAGGTCGAAGACAAAGGACAAGCGGAAACTTTGCTCAACTCGATTGCAGACAACAACTCAAGAAATCAAGAGGTGTTAGCCGCCATTTTAATTAAAGTCCCCGATGAGGCAAAAGAAGCAATCACACAAGCAATTGAAGCAAGCAGGAAAGGCCAAGAGGAAGCCACGAAACAAATCGCTGAACTCAAAGGCGAGATTGAAAAGTTGAAAAATGAAGTAGCGGAATTAAAAAAAGAATCAAACAATTCACAAACGAATGAGGTCGAAAGGTTAAAAAAAGAAGTTGACGAACTCAAAGAGAAACAAAGAGCATCTCAATCTGCGCCGAATCAGCCAACTCCTGCAGTACAACAACTGCAAGAGCAAAGAAAATTGGAGCCGTCGACAATCAATAATGAAGCTCAAAAGTTGGCGGAGGAACAAAAAAGACAAGATGAGTTAAAAAGACAACAAGAGTTAGAGCGCTCTCGGCTTGAGGAATCAAGGCGTCAGCAAGAAGTAGTGCGTCAAGAAGAACTGAGAAAGCGGACAGAACTCGAAAAAGAGAATCAACTATACCGGCAAAGACAACAAGAGTTAGACAATTTAATAAATGAAGTTAATAGGACCAATCAGCAAAAACTTGCAACAGAACAAGAATATCGCGCTCAAGAAAATGATTTTATTGCCACTTATTGCAAAAAGAAAGAGGACGAATTAAATAATAATTTTGGCGCACGTGGGTTATATATGTCTGGAATGAGAATCAAAGCAGTAGAGGACTTAAAAATAACTTGTCCCACAGAAGCCCGTAATCTATTCAATGCTTCCTTAAACAGCGCAACTTATCCATTCGTAGTTCAACTACAAAATATGCAAAAGCAATTTCGAGAATATAATCAAGGATTATATTCGGCATGTTCTCAGGTGTCTTATAATTGTTCTATTTATTTGGATGCCGCATTCCCGATAAATTTTTAATAAACTTCCTCAATAAATATGATTAAAAGAATTCCAACAATTGCTTGTATTCTAGGTTTATTGATTATCGCGGCAGGTGTTACAAGTATTTTCTGTGCGACATATCGCCCCGGTCTTTTTATTTTTATTGTTATCAGTTTTGCTCTTATCGCGTTAGCGATGAATTATAAAAATGATGGGACTGAAAGAAATGCCTGGGATGTTTGGTTTTTCAGCATGCCGGGAGTGATAGTGGCGTTATTTTTCGTTGGGATTTTGGGCGAAGCAAAAGACCTAGAAATCTGGCGGTGGGTCGCCATAGCGCTTGGTGGTATGGCTGGCTTAGAATCTTTGAGTTCGCTAATTAAAGAAATCCGAAGGGGGTAACGCTCTTTTCCCGCAACCACCAAACGTGGATAGGAAGCGCCTCGTCTCGCCGCAAGGACGGAGAAATGAGCGACAAGGTATCACCTGAAGTGATAAAATAGAACTAGCTCATTTCGTAGTCTGAAGCGGCGAAGCAAAACC
>PCWC01000103.1 GCA_002787175.1 Parcubacteria group bacterium CG11_big_fil_rev_8_21_14_0_20_39_22
TTCTTCCATTGTATCACCAACAGGGCGAGACAGGGATGCGGAAACTCACTCCATCCCCGCCCTTACGGGACGGGGAATTTGCGTGGATTAAAAGGGGAATTAGTCCTAAAATAAAAAGGACTATTCCTGTGTATATGAAAATATCATCTATACCGAATCTGGGTATAAGTACAAAACCTGCAAGCAAACTACCAGAAATACTGCCAAATGTTGACCAAAAAAATATTTTACCCGATATGCTTCCTATGCCTTGATTGGGAACGATGACGCTTTGTATTTTAATGGCGTATGGAGATAATGTCCCAAGCAAAAAAGCAGGAAATAAAAACAAAAGAACCGACGATATTGCCGGCCCTGATATTATAGAGAATTGCACGCTTAGGGTCGGTAAAATTACGATTCCAATAAAGTGAAAAACTATAACAAAAAAACCACTTGTCATAACTATGGCCCAAAACAACTTTACCGAAGGATAACGATCTGCAAACTTACCTCCTATATAATAGCCCAAGCTTAGTGCGGCGAGTATTACGCTTATAACGCTTGATACTGTAAAAATAGTATTACCATAATGAGGGGATAAAACTCTCACTGCCACGATCTCAATTATAAGAACACAAGCTCCTGTAATGAAGACCGAAAAAGGAATAATATTTCTTTTTATAAAAACTTTCATTTTTTTATTGTATCAATTTATAAATGCTCGGTCTATTAGTATTGGAACACAAAAACTCCGCCACTGGCGGAGTTTTTGTTTCGGAACTTATAAACTTTCCAACTTTCAACTTACCAACTACTTCACTGCATCCTTAAGTGCTTTTGCTGCTCTGAATTTCGGAACTTTCATAGCTGGCACGGTAAGAGCTTCTCCTGTGCGAGGGTTACGAGCTTGTCGTTCAGCTCGAGCTTTAACTGAGAAGATACCGAGTCCTGAAACCGAGACCTCCTCACCTTGACGGAGGGTGTTTACTATCGAGTCAACTACAGTATCAACTGCTTGTTCTGCTTGCACCTTAGTCCCACCTATTTTTTCGTGAACTGCTTCGATTATTGATTGTTTGTTCATATTTTTAAAATAGAAGCTGTTTTTAAAACAGATTCTAATATTTATTAATTAATAAAAAGTCTGTATTTATAAAACTCTCTATAAAGCTGTCACTCTGTAAGAACCTGTTCAAAATCTCGCGTCCGAGCAAGACGATAAATTTCGAACGAAAAACAAACTGGAGCCCGAGACATATCGAGATATGGCGAGGGTGAAGTTAAGTTTTGCAACCGAAATTTTATCGTTTTGACGAGGCGAGCTCAACATTAACGTTGCGTTAGTGTTGGACAAGCATCGGCTTTTTTAGCTATATTTCAGCGTCGAGGTTTCGAACAGGTTCTATGCCAAGTCAAAGACCTATAATTATTATATATGAAGCCATTTTTACCGCAAGAGGGAAAATAGCTTTTAGCTTTTAGGTGTTAGCTGTTAGGGGAGAAGAAAGAAATGAGAGAACCTTATGTGGTATTAAAAATCAAAAATACGGCTCAATTAAGGCGTATTTTTGACTTGATTTCCTCTTTTAATTACCGGGCATAATCTACAACTCTTGTTTCCCGTATCACGGTAACTTTTATTTCACCCGGATACTTGAGTTCGCCTTCAATGCGTATGGCAATGTCACGAGCGAGTTTTCTTGAGTCAAGATCAGAAATTTTCTCTGGTGACACGAATATTCTTATTTCCCTTCCTGCTTGTAGGGCGTAAGCTTTCTCGATTCCCGGTAATGATGTTGCGATAGACTCGAGTTCTTCAAGTCGGCGAAGATAATTTTCTATACTATCGCGTCGGGCGCCAGGTCTTGCTCCTGATATTGCGTCTGCTGTCTGGACTATTATTGATTCTACTGTTTC
Source organism: Parcubacteria group bacterium CG11_big_fil_rev_8_21_14_0_20_39_22 (assembly GCA_002787175.1). GTDB lineage: Bacteria > Patescibacteriota > Minisyncoccia > Phycocordibacterales. Next base: position 1,900 of record PCWC01000103.1, read on the forward strand.
ATAAGGGTACTCGCCATGGTGAGCTTGCATCGCCTTTATTATCTCTTCGGAGGCACCAAATTTTTGCAGAATTCTCCTTCCTATCTCTACGTGAGTGCCTTGAACCTCGTGGTCAACTGCTTTACCGATATCGTGAAGTAATGCTCCAGCCTTGGCGATAGCAACATTTGCTCCGAGCTCCTCGGCAATCATACCGGCGATATGAGTCATTTCTATGGAATGTTGGAGTACGTTTTGCCCGTAACTTGTTCTGAAATGAAGTCTTCCGAGTATCGCAACAATACGAGGGTCAAGATTTATGACTCCGGTCTCGTATGTCGCTTGCTGACCTTTCTCCTTAATAACTTTGTTTATTTCTTGAGTGGCCTTTTCAACAACCGATTCTATTTTTGCTGGTTGAATACGTCCGTCGATTATTAGATTTTCGAGCGCTATGCGTGCAACCTGTCTTCTTACAGGATCGAAAGAAGAAATCGTAATAGCTCCCGGAGTATCGTCGACAATTATCTCCACTCCAGTAGCCCTTTCGAAAGCCTTTATGTTTCTACCTTCTTTTCCTATAACTTTGCCCTTAATCTCGTCTGAAGGAATGCTGACTGTTGTTGTAAGTGCGTCGGAAGCGACCGAATTGCCGAGACGCTGTATAGCTGTCGAGAGTATCTCTTGAGCTCTTTTTTCGAGTTTTTCTTCGCCGTATTGCTGAAGCTTTTGCATACGGACGACCAAATCGTCTTCGTATTTCTGCTCGATAGTTTGAAGAAGTTGTTCTCGGGCTTCCTCTTCATTTAGGTTGGCAATTTTTTCAATCTCTGCCTTTTTTTCTTTCTCTAAAGAATCAACTCTTTCTTTTATTTTCTTTACTTCTTCAATCTTTCCTTTTATGTTCTCAACTTCTCTATCTATATCGACCTGCCTCTTGTCGAGGAGGTCTTCTTTTTTTATAAGACGTTCTTCCGATTTTTTTAGCTTCTCCTCTCTTTCTTTTATTTCTGCTCTTGTTTCTTTTAGAGCAATTGCGGCTGATTCTTCCGCCTGGGAGGTTATTTTCTTGGCGTCCTCTTTTGCCCGAAGCATCATCTCCTTGATTTCAAGCTCCATTGAGCCCTTTTTCCCAAGGGATATTATAAGACGCAAGTAGTAACCAACGGCAATGCCGACAAGCCCCGCGATGCTTGCAAGCAACAAAACTACTTTTAATGACATGGTGCGAAAAGTTTCGCCCGATACTTAGTTACATTTCTATTGTTTACGATACCAATTGTGCTGAGGGTAATGTGAATTCATCAGATCTTGAGAGAATTTTCTTGAAAAAGTGTGTTCAAACAGGGTAATAGTATCCATATAGTGTAGTTTTCAGTATGAGCTAAACCGGTATTATCTGGTTAATAATATTATCTTACCTGAGATATGATGTTTTGTCCAATTTGCTAACTCCATCCATTCAAGTAGGTTAAAAAGCAAAAAATATGAGCTCTCCATTCACGGGTATGGGAAAAGTTAGTATAAAAACGCCGCCCTTTTGCCGAAATTCCGGCAAAAGGGCGGCGTTTAAGAGGTGCTTAAAGTATTTTATCTATAATTCCGTACTTTTTAGCTTCTTCTGCAGTCATAAAAAAGTCGCGTTCAACATCTTTTTCTATCTGGCTTACGCTTCTCCCTGTGTTTTTGGCAAGGATTTTGTTTAAGTTTTCTCTTGTTTTAAGTATGTGTTTCGCAGTAATTGCGATATCTGTCGCTTGTCCTTCAACTCCGCCGAGAGGTTGATGAATCATAACCTCGGCATTTGGAAGAGCGAAACGTTTGCCTTTGGTACCGGCAGAGAGTACTATTGCTCCGCCTGATGCAGCAATTCCGACGCAGACAGTAGAAACATCGTTCTTTATATGTTGCATCGTGTCTATTATTGCAAGTGTCGATGTTACCGATCCTCCTGGTGAATTTATATAAAGTGAGATGTCTTTTTTTGGATCCTCTGATTGCAAGAAAAGCAATTGGGCTATGATTATATTGGCCGTATGGTCGTCTATAGGCCCCCCGAGGAATATTATATTATCTCGAAGAAGGCGAGAGTAGATATCATACGCTCGTTCTCCGAATTGGGACTTCTCTATAACTGTTGGTATTAACATAAGTTTTATAATTCTATAACAATAATAACTGCTATGATACCAAAAATAGACAACATTGACAATAGTCAAATTTCATTACTATTTGATTTTTTTGATTTATCGGCGTAGGATTATCAGATAATGAAAATACAGCGATTTTTCAATAAAGATATTAAAGTATTGGGAGAAAAGGTTGTTTTAAACGACCCTAAAATCATTCACCAGTTGCGAAATGTTTTTAGATTCAAATCCGGTGATAAGCTGGCGCTTTTTTCTGGCAATGGTGTGGATTTAATTTGTGATATCTCGGAGATTGGAAGAGGTGAGGTTACCTTTTATGTTAAAGAAATTACTGATTCTCCAGCAGGTAAAGCACAAATCAATCTTAACTTGGCGGTTTCTATGATAAAGAAAGATAAAATGGAATGGGTTTTACAAAAGGGGACTGAGCTTGGAGTTTCGAGCTTTATTCCCATAATTGCCGCAAGAAGTGAAAAGAAAAATTTAAATTATGAGAGGGTAAATAAAATCATAACAGAAGCGTCCGAGCAATCAGGACGAGGGTGTGTGCCTTCAATAGAAAAAACTGTCAGTTTAGAAAATTATGTTTCGAGATTTGAAGGTAAAGCAATCGCATTGGATGGCGATGGAGATGAATTCTCTCACAAAAGTTTTTCTGGTACAGATAATCTTACGGTTTTTGTAGGTCCGGAAGGAGGATTTACTGAAGGAGAATTATCTTTGTTTAAAAAACATTCAATACCTGTTTTGTCACTCGGTTCTGCTACTCTCCGCGCAGAAACGGCGTCTGTCGCAATATTAACCCTAATTCTTATCGGGAAATAGAAAACACAGCAATCGCCTTCGGCGGTTGCTGTGTTTTCCGCATTTGATATTTCTGTGGAATTCTCCGAGCGCGTTTTTCTTGTGCTACACGTTAAAGTTCCCTCTGTTTTTCCAAAAATTCAAATATTTTCTCGTTAGTCATTATCATCTCAACATAAATTCGAGCCCTATCGATGTCTGCATCTTCATGTTTTTCCATAATCTGAGCAACTTCTTTTTCTACCAAATCTTTATCAGGATTTATATCCTCATCCGATGCAATTTTGTTGAAAATAACTTGAAGCATCGCTCGTTTTCTGGCATCGTCCTCCCATTCTTTTTTAATTTCTTCCGCGCTCTTTTTCAAATGTTTAAGATAATCATCAAAATTGATTCCCATTCGTTCGATGTCCGCCCTAAACTGAGCCTCCATTCTTGAGAGCTCGCTGTCTATTAGGACTCTTGGCAACTTCGCCTTAGTTCCTTTGATTATCGATTCCGCAATTTCTATACGGTTCTTTTCTTTGGCTTTATATTCTTTTTCCTTTGTCAGGTTTTCTTTTATCCTGGACTTTAGTTCTTCCATATTTTTGAAATTGCCGACTTTCTTTGCAAAATCATCATTTAGTTCAGGTAGAGGGTCCTTTTTATCAGTTTTCTCTTTATCCTCCCCTTGTTTTTCCTGTTTTTTATCTATCTCGGCGAAATTTATCTGGAGTTCTTCTACAACCGATTCGATTTCCTTCTCTGTAACTTCTTCTGCTTTTTTATCTTTGGCGTTCTCTGTGCGGGCAATTTCCTTGTAATCCGGAAGTTCGACTTCTGGCATAAGTGCGACCTTTACCTTGATTGTCAAAGGGTTGCCAGGAGCCAATTTTGTAATAGTAATAGAGGGGCTACCTAAGGTATGAATTTTCTTTTCTCTGACTACTTCAGGGACAATATCGGTGATTGCTTGTTCAGCCTGTTCTTCCCAAAGAGAACCTTCTCCGATGCGGTCCGATATGACTTTCTCTGGTATATGACCTTTTCTAAACCCTGGTATGTTCATCTGTTCATTTAACTTTTTTATTACAAAGTCACGATGCTTCTCGACTTCTTTAGTGTCGATTTCGAGTTCGATTTCAATTTCAGAGTCCGGCAATTCCTTTGTTTCCAGTATTTTGTAGTTTGATGACATTTTATTAATTTAATTAAGCTATAAGTGAGTCCATACTAACGTCACTTTGGTTGATATGCAAGCGCAAATTATGTAACGTGTAACTTGCAACATTTAACGAGCAAAAAATCACCTGATTAATCAGGTGATTTTTGTTGTTTTATTTGTAGCTGCATTTTGCTACCAACATCATTCTTAATTCATAATTCTTGATTCCTTCCTTTCTCTTCTTTTTGCGTTACACGCTACATGCTGTATGTTACACGAATTATATATTCTCCAATTCCGCTTCTATATCCTGAAGTTCTTGATCTAAATTATCAAATTCAGAACTTTGCAAATCAGCTTCAATTGACGATATGTCATCTGAAGGGATTTCCGATTCTTGTATAGACCCTTCTTCGTACATTGTGTCGTTCAATTTTTCTTCCACACTACTCTTGTAAAAATAGTATCCACCTAGTGCGATGATTACTATGATTATTATTGCCCCTATTAGTGCGCCGGTCCCTCCTTTTTTATCTGTAGTAATTGGTCCGTTTCCTTGAGGTGGCATTGGGGTCTCCTGATTGAGTTCGTTACGGGGTTGATTTTGTTGTTCTTGTTCCATAAGTTTTATGAATTATCCTTTTAATATTATTGATCCGAATCGACAGACGCATTTGTCTCAGATTCAATTCCTGACTCTGATTCTATATTGATGTTCTTAAGAATACGTATACTCTCGACAAGAGCTTGGTGTGCCGATTTTATCGCTTCTTTAGCTTCTGTTAAGTGACCTCTTACTCTTACTAATGCCTCGCCGGGGGTCTCTCCTTCGAGTATTTCGATACTTATAAGTCCTGCGGTTTCTACAGAAGCTTGGGCTTCATCTATTTTGATTCTCGCGTCAATCAGAGCTGTCTCAACTGCACTTGTATCAGCTCCCAATTCACTGAGTTTATCCACTCTCGATTCTATTCTAACAGCGAGTTCTGTCAGTCTTCCGATCGCAGCTTGAAATCTCTCAAGTATTTTCTCTATATGACTCTCAACTCTTTCTTTTCTTTCTTCACCGAGCCTACTTTCTCTGTTTGATATAATCTCTCTGCGTTTTTGCTCCATCTCCTCGTCGTGCAATCTCTTCCTTCTTTCATGGTCTTCTCGTTCTTGCAAAATAAGATTTTTGTCTGTCTTTGTCCCTAAAGTGGCTCTACTTTCTATTCTCACATTCATACGGTCTCCGTTTTGCATCATTACGTCAGAATCGGCGGAGACAGACCCTCTTGCATCGGAATTTTGCATTTCCATAGGTCGATTTGCATCAGTAGCCCTTTCTTCATTTGTCCTACGTCGTTCTTCTAAACGTTTCTTATAAATTTCGCGGAGATTCGTGTCGCCCCCGTCTGATTTTACAGGGTCATTAACCATTACTTCGATTGTTGCGTCAGCATTCAATCTTGTATCTGCTCTGTGTCCATCTTCATAAAACACACTACTGTTGTCTTCCTCCGCTATCAACACAAAGGGTGTCAGAACCATTGAGAGAGCGAATGAAGCAAAAACTCCTGCTTGAAATATTTTTTTCATAATAATCGGTTTAATTTATAAAGTTTGTAAAATACTAAAGTCCAAAACTAAATACGTCCTAAGAGCTTATCCACTATCTAATGTCTGATCGAAATGTTCAAAATTCGTCCGCGAAAATAGTGTATTTTGAGAAGGTATACTGAAGTATATCGACGAGAAATACACTATTTGTAGCAGAATTTTGAACATTTCGGCAGGCAAGCTATATTTCCCCTTATATTTTGCGGTCAGATAGTGGATATGCTCTAAGTTTATTTGGACCATCATTACCTAACTTAGTATATAACAAAATACCGAGCTGTACGCTCGGTATTTTGTTGATAACTATTTTACCACAGTCTTTATTTTTCTTGTTTATACAAGGAAAGTCCCTTCTCGAACGCTTCCTTTGCAGCTCCAGCATCCCCAAAGCCCTTTGTTTCTACCTCTTTCCCTTGAATTTTCTTGTAAGTTGCAAAAAAGTGCTCAATTTCTTTAAGTGTATGCTTGTTGATATCCTTAAGATCTTGCACATCGTCCCATCGAGGATCTTTTTCTGGAACAGCAATGACTTTTACGTCTGAATCACCGTCGTCAATCATATTAAGAAGGGCGACGGGGCGAACTCTAACTAAAACTCCAGGGTATATAGGGTAGGTTGATAGTATAAGGACATCAAGAGCATCACCATCATCCCAAAGGGTTTGTGGTACGAACCCGTAGTCAAAAGGGTAGTCTTGTGCGCTATGCATAGCTCGATCGAGTGCTATAAGCCCGGTCTTTTTGTCTATTTCGTATTTGTTTTTTGAACCTCGGGGAATTTCGATTATAACATTCATCAAGTCTTTATTGCCCGGGTCGATATCGTGAAGTAAATTCATAAATAAATATTACCATTAAAACTTGTAACATGGAACATAAAGCATAGAACATAACCAATAACTGAATAATAACAAGAATGATTCTTAGAGCCTATCATCCCACCACGATAGGATAGAAGATACACTCCGTGTCTCGTTTCTCACGCGGGGTTAAAAAATTGGAAATTAGGAATTCTTTTCTGCGTCCTCATCCTTTTTTTCTTCCGCATCATTTTCTTTCTCTGTAACTTCGGACTCCTCGGTAGCTTCTTTTTCCTTCACCTCATCCTTGGTGTTTTCCTCTGTATTTTCTTTGATTATTGCCTCATTACCGTCTGCTTCCGCCAGTTCTTCGCCTTTAGTTCCGGTTATGTCTATTTTAAGACCGGTTAATTTTGCAGCTAATCGTACATTTTGACCTCCTTTTCCGATTGCAAGTGATTGTTGGTCTTCACTTACCTCGACAAAAGCTGTGTTGGAGTCTTCATTTATAGTAACGCTGTTTGTTTTTGCGGGTGATAGGGAATCCTCAACAAATTTTACCGGATCTTCAGACCATTCGATAATATCGATTTTTTCTCCTCCCAACTCACTCATAACTGTCGATACTCGTACTCCGCGTTGTCCTACAAGGGATCCGACTGGGTCAATATGAGGATCCGAGGATTCCACGGCTATTTTTGAACGTGATCCTGCCTCTCGGGCTATCGATTTTATCTCGACAGTACCAGACGCTATTTCCGGAGCTTCGACTTTAAAAAGCTCGTACAGGAATTTTGGATGAGAGCGGGATAATCTTAGCACCACTCCTCGAGGAGACTCCTCTACTCTGTAAAGGTAAGCTCGAATACGTTCACCTTGTTTGTAGCGTTCTCCAGGTATCTGTTCCTCGTATGAAAGCAGTCCTGTAGCTCGTCCCAAATCGACAAAAAGACTCCCACGTTCTATGCGTTGGACTGTTCCTGACACTATTTCTCCCTCTCTTTCTCCAAATTCTCCCATAACCGAAACTTTTTCTGCCTCGCGTATCTTTTGTATTATTATTTGTTTTGCGGTTTGTGCTGCGATACGTCCGTAATCGTTCTTTTCTTCGAGTGGGAAGATAAGTTCGTCCTCCAATTTTGCATCTCTCTTAATCTTTTTAGCATCCTCGATCATTATGTGGTGCTCCTCGTTGAAAAACACACGGTCATCGTCGTCCATGCGTTCCGGCATTTCTCCATTTTCATCGGGTAGAATAACTTTGGTTTCATCAACCACTATTTTAACCTGGAAAAACTCCGTACCTCCTGTTTCCGGATTGAATTTTGCTCGTATAATCTGACCTTTTTTACCGTATTCTTTTTTATAAGCTGTAGCGAGGGCTGCTTCTATAGCCTCCATCATACTCTCTCGCGGTATACCTCTCTCTTCTTCAAGCTGATCAAGAACCGAATTTATAACTTTTAAATCAAACATATAAATGAAAATCAAAAAATCTTATTTTAATCGTACCTCGATTCGACTTTTCGATTTTAGTTTTAATACTCTAATAAACAACAATGTCCGCCGGGAGGCGAACATTCAATTATTTTTAGTATATCACAGCTGAAATTATTGTCAATTGTTAGTCTTGTCCAATCCCCAATGTCCCCTGAAATGACATATCGGTTTAACGCAAATGTCCCCCAAACGGGGAACATTGCAAAATTGCCGTTTTTTT
>PCWC01000036.1 GCA_002787175.1 Parcubacteria group bacterium CG11_big_fil_rev_8_21_14_0_20_39_22
TAGTTTTTGTTTTTAGATTCTTTTTCATTTTTGTCTGATTAATTGATAGATTACTCTATGTTATCAGACACACTTTATTTTACAGTCCCACTTTGGAGGGCGGGGTCCTCCGAAGACGCCACTAAAGCCACAGGCGTGATATGCTGAAGTTACATGAGGATTCGTACGCTACACTACATAGAGTGGCAGGACAAGAAAGACCGCCCACAAAAACCCCGTCTATTCGATTAGAATCCCCGTGCCGTAAAAGGAAACCCCGGGCGTAGTGTAGCGGAGCCTGGGGAGGAGGTCATTTAGTTTCTTACTTTTTAGTTTTAGTATAATGACTTATACTGTAGGGTATGGTTTCTTGGTCTGCCAAAAGAAAAATCACAATTATTTCGATACTTTCCGGAATGCTGGTTGTTTTTATTGCGTTACCTATCTTTTTTGTCTTATACAAAGCTCCGACTTGTTTTGACGGAAAACAAAATCAAGGTGAATCGGGTGTCGATTGCGGAGGTTCCTGCTCACTTTTGTGTGAGGCAGAGGCACTGGAACCTATAGTTCATTGGCAGAGGGCTTTTAAAGTTACTGACGGCGTATATACCGCTACAGCCTATGTTGAAAATCCAAATCTCGATTCAAGCTCTCAGAATGTGCCATACAGTTTTAAGCTCTACGATAGCAACAATATACTGATATCCGAACGCAAGGGTAGAACATTCATACCGGTTAAAAAGTCTTTCGCTATATTTGAAGACACCATATTGACAGGTGAGAGAGAGCCAGTGAGGACCTTTTTTGAATTTCTTGATGAACCGGTATGGAATAAGACCGAGGTAATAGATCCGCCAATAAGAATAAAAAGTAGAATATTAACCCAAGAAGAGACATCCCCGAGAATCGATGCTGTGGTTGAAAATATAACCCTGAATCCTGTTTCAAATATTGAAGTTGTAGCTATAATATACAACTCCGCTGGCAATTCGATTGCTACTTCTCGCACAAAAGTCGATCGAGTTGGAGGGTTCGATAGTGCTCCAATTGTCTTTACTTGGCCCGAACCTTTCAAGGATCCTGTTTCTAGAATAGAGACAATATTTAGAGTCATTCCGTAAAGTAAAATTTAGATAGTTCGTCCATAAATTTTTATAAATGTGTTTTTATATATAAACAATTTATTTCGTCTGATACTCTCTAAAACCGGTGTTGACTGGGTCTTGTTTTTTTCGGTGGTGCCACTTCTACTTGCCGGGCTTATGACTATGAACTCTTTCACTGGAGACTCGATTTTCTTTGAAAGGCAGGCGGTTTGGATCGTGGTATCGCTAGTGGTATTTTTTGTTTTCAGTTTTGTAGATTGGAGATTTTTACGTAGAACAGATGTGCTGGTAACGATGTTTCTGATTACCTGCGCATTACTCATACTGCTTTTTGTTTTCGGCAAGACCGTAAAGGGGGCACAAAGTTGGTTTGACTTTGGGTTTTTTTCGTTTCAGCCTTCAGACCCCACAAAGATCGTCGTTATTTTAATTTTGGCAAAGTATTTTTCGAGAAGACACATTGAAATTGCACACATACGACATATTTTGGTATCGGGTTTTTATGCTTTCGTCCTTTTTCTTTTAGTATTTCTCCAGCCTGATTTTGGATCCGCTATCATAATCTTTCTTTTATGGTTTGGTATGGTCTTAGTCGCCGGCATTTCAAAAAAACATCTCTTGGCGGTGTTTTTAATTGGGATCGTAACATTCGGTGCTCTTTGGGCTTATGTTTTTCAGGAATATCAAAAGCAAAGAATCCTAACTTTCATCCATCCTCTCGCTGATATTAGAGGTTCAGGATATAACGCCTACCAATCTACGATTGCCGTCGGATCGGGCGAGCTTTTGGGCAAAGGGCTCGGTTACGGCACTCAGTCACGGCTTAAGTTTTTGCCCGAATATGAGACCGATTTTATCTTTGCCGCTTATGCGGAAGAGTGGGGTTTTGTGGGTGTTTTTATACTATTTGCACTTTTCGGGATAATCATTTGGAGGGTGCTTTTGAGTGCTATTTACGGTTCTTCCAATTTTGAGACATTGTTTGCTATGGGCATAGCCATACTGTTTATGAACCATTTTATAATTCATGTAGGTATGAATATTGGGCTTTTGCCTGTGACAGGTACCACTGTGCCGTTTCTAAGTTATGGCGGAAGTCATTTGCTTACCGAATTTGCTGGACTCGGAATTTTGATGGGGATGAGGCGCTACCGTAGAGATGCTCATAGAGATATGTTTAAAAATGAGGTTGTTGGTATAGAATAGTCGGTTTAGTGTTGCAACGCTCAAGAACCGCCGGGCAATGGTTTCTTTAAGAAACCATTGCCCGGCGTCCCAACTCAACCTTCTCATTTCCCATCATAGATTTCACAGGTTTTATCAACCATATCTCCCATCAAAAAATTTTCTGAAATAGTCTCATAAACCTTCTTTCCAAACTCTTTTGACCTTTTGCTATCGAGAAGAAGCGATTTCAATGCCTCCTTTATCTCTCCCGGCTTTTGCGGACCGATAAGGAACCCGGAATGTCTATCTTCTATTATCTCTCCAATGCCACCGACTTCCGTTGCTACTATCGGTAATTTTGCAGCTCCCGCTTCAAGCAAACTATACGGCAGGCCTTCTTTCAGAGAACTCATCAAAAAGACATCAAAACCTTTAAGTAGCATAAAAGCATCGTCGGTATAGCCCAAAAAACTCACCCTGTGAGAGAGTCCGTAGCTCGCCACTTTTTTTTCAAGTTCGCCTCTCATTTCTCCTTCTCCGATAATTACAAAATGAATAGCACTCTTCGTCGTCTGCCTCACCTCGTTGTCTTCAAGCAATTCCTTAAAACCGTCAATTGCGTAAGTTAGACCTTTGTTTGTTGTAAGTTCGGATACAGAACCTACAACAAAAGATGTCTTTTCTATTCCCAACATATCTCTCGCGCGTGCTTTGCCGGACAGGCGTTTTACACGTATGCCGTTGTATATGAGGATGATCTTTTTCGATACAAATGGCAATTTAAACTTTAAAATCTTATCTTCATCATCTTGAGACACCACTATCGTACGGTCGCATAAAAGTACTGTAATCCAAGACAATAAAACAATAAAAAACAGTTGCAAAACAGGTCTTTTCTCTTTGAATGTCCAGCCATGTGCCGTAAATATAGACTTGGTTTTTGTAAACTCGGCATCTTTACCAGCAGCTTTCTTTACAAGAAATTTCAAGAACTTGAAACAATTAAAAAAAACAACAGCAACAGAGCCAATGCCTCCCGCCTTCGCACTGTTTAAATGCACGATATCAGGTTCGGTATCCCTTATTATTGAAAAAATCCGAAAGAAAACAGACACTTCATCGAAAAGAGATATATCTCTCTTGAGACCTTTAATCGTACGGGTCTCTATATTTTTAGCTTCAAGTTTATCCTTTAGTTTGTCTGCTTCTCCCATACATACAGAAACCCAGTATTTTGACTTGGGTACGTTTGTAGCGAGGTCGTACACATAACGTTGTGCACCGCCTAAATTACCTTTTGTAATTATGTATAAGACGTTAGTGGTCTTTGACATGTGGATTTTATTTCGGACCGGTTGTTTAAGAGGTTAGCACGCTGTTTCAAACAACCAGACCTACCTTCTTTGTTTCCTAAGCATAACAAATCAGGCATTTTTTATCCATTTAAAACTCAAGGCATGAAGCGTGTAACGTGTAGCGTATAACATATAACACGAAAAGAGGGATAAAATTCACCTAATTCATCTAATTCCCAATTCACCTAATAAAATTTCAAATAATAAAATAAGAAAACAGAATCCGTATTTTGAGGATCAGTCCGCCGCGGCTTATTCTCCTTTTCCCCATTTCAAAATTCTGCTACAAATTGAGTCTTTCTCGTCAGCGTATTTCAAGTAGCTTGCTCAAAATCCTCAGTTCTCGCGGGCGGATTTTGAACATTTCGGAGAGGTTTAGATCGTGGATAGGCTCTTATAGCGATTTCAGCAATTTTATTGTAATATTTAAAAATTAAATGAAAACAATTAGCAATAAAAGCGAATCAATCTTTCTTTTTGCTGGAGATATCGTACTTTGGTTTACGGCTCTTTTTTTGACTTTGGCAGTACGCCACACATCCATACCGACATCGGAGATGATAAAAGACCATATAGTGCCGTTCTCTATCTTGTTTATAGCGTGGGCAGTAGTCTTTTTCGTGGCAGGTCTTTACGAACCTCATACCGTGCTTTTCAAAAGCCGTCTACAGAGTCTTATTTTTAAAACTGAGATTGCTATGATAGTGGTTGCGGTTTCTTTCTTTTATTTTATACCGTATTTCGGTATTACTCCTAAGACCATACTCTTTATTTATCTTGTTATATCTTTCTTTCTAATGTTGATTTGGCGCAGTTACGGGCATTCGATATTGAGTACGAAACAAAAACAAAACGCTATTATAATAGGTTCTGGTCCAGAGCTCAAAGAGCTTAGAGATGAAGTAAACAACAATTCCCGTTATAGCATCCGGTTTATATCATCTGTTCACGCTGATGCAGTCTCGAGCCTCGATTTTCAAAGCGAAATAGTTGAAAGGGTTTACAGCGAAGATGTAAATCTCATCACGATTGACTTACGCGACGATAATATAGCTCCACTCATACCGAATCTATACAACTTGATGTTCTCTCATGTCCGTTTTGTAGATATGCACAAACTCTATGAAGATATTTTCAATAGAGTTCCGCTATCGTTAGTAAGATACAACTGGTTTTTGGAGAACATTTCTGCGACGCGAAGGTTTGCTTACGATCTTATAAAACGACTTATGGATATTTTTATATCTCTACCTCTTCTGTTTGTCCCGGTCTTAACTTTTCCGTTTGCTTTCGTATTGGGTAAGTTCGAAGATGGAGGTCCGGTTTTCATTTATCAAGAGCGTATCGGAAAAAACAATCGTAAGATAAAAATAGTTAAATTTAGGACTATGTTGTTTGATGATAGGGGACAAGATGTAGAAAAAAATAGGATTACTCGGCTCGGGTCGTTCCTTAGGAAAACCCGACTCGATGAATTCCCCCAGCTTTGGAATGTACTTAAAGGAGATATTTCTCTTATCGGACCCAGACCGGAACTCCCTTCACTGGTAGAACGTTATAATATAGATGTACCTTTTTATAACGTTAGGCATTTGATAAAGCCCGGTCTCTCCGGTTGGGCGCAGATTTATCATGACAATCATCCTCACCACAAAGAAAACGTGGAAGAGACAAAACACAAGCTATCATACGACCTCTATTACATAAAAAACAGATCAATCTGGCTCGACTTTAAAATCGCACTCCTTACAATAAGAATATTGCTTTCTCGGTCGGGGATATAGCTTAAATTATGTAACGTGTAACGTATAACATATAACACAATGAGAGCAGGATTCGCGAAGCGAATCCTGCTCTCATTCACTCTCCCAAATACCCAATCGAATTGAACATATCTCAACAATTTTCAATTTTTATAATTTTTACCTCCGGCAAACGGGTCTTATTCTCCCTTTCCCAAAGGGAGGGGACCGCTTGCGGTGAGGGATTTACCTCTCCTGTGTTACATGCTTCACGTTACACGTTACATGATTTTGCTCCCCCTCCTTTTCTCTGTATAATAAAGCGATGGAAAAACTCAAAAACAAAAAAACGGTCATAACTGGCGGTGCTGGCTTTATTGGTTCACACATAGCCGAAGCCCTAATTGAAAAGGGAAGCGAGGTCCATATAATCGACGACCTCTCTGGCGGTAAGGAAGAAAATATACCCAAAGAGGCAATATTTCATAATCTGGATATTTCAGACTACGATTCAATAGCTCCGATTTTCAAAGACGCAGAGGTTGTATTTCACGCCGCCGCTCTGCCAAGAGTCCAATATTCCATTGAGAACCCAAGAGAAAGCAATCATGCAAATGTAACCGGTACGGTAAATATCCTTACCGCGTCTAAAGAAGCCGGTGTAAAAAGGGTGGTTTATAGTGCTTCAAGTTCGGCTTATGGAGATCAAGATGCAATGCCTCTTACAGAAGATATGCCAGCAAATCCCAAAAGTCCATACGGACTTCAAAAGTACATTGGCGAACTTTACTGCAAAGTCTGGAGCGACATATATGATATGACCACAGTGTCTCTAAGATATTTCAATGTTTACGGACCTCGAATGAATCAAGAAGGAGCTTACGCTCTCGCCATCGGCAAATTTTTTAAACAGCGAAGCGAAGGCAAGCCCATCACAATAACCGGTGATGGTACTCAAACTCGAGATTTCACACATGTCCGCGATGTTGTCCGTGCCAACATTGCCGCCGCAATTTCAGAAAATATTAAAGGTGGAGAAGTCTTCAATATCGGTGCTGGAAGAAATTTCAGTATAAACGACCTCGCCAAATTAATAGGTGGTCCAGTCGAATACATCCCCGCTCGACTCGAACCCCACGACACCCTTGCAGACAACTCCAAAGCCCGCAACATCCTCGGTTGGGAACCGCAGATAAAACTCGAAGACGGTATCAATGAACTTAAGGATATTTACAATTTAAAATAACAATAACCAAAGTCCCAGTGGTCAGACCACTTTAACTACGGTTATTCCACATTCCCCCAAACCTTGCAAGGTTTGGGGGAATTCACTCAAATACAACGATTTTACCCCAAAACATAATCAACCAGGTTGACCCCATTAGATGTTTTAAAATATCAAATTACCCTTATTTTACAAGATATTCTCGGAAAACTGATTTTAAAAATTAGCCAAAATCCAACCAATCTAAGAGCCTATCCACGATCTAAACCTCTCCGAAATGTTCAAAATCCGCCCGCGAAAATTGCAGTTTTTGAGGAAACATGACTTTAGTACGTTGACGATGCCTCATCGTGCCGTCGGGTGCGAAAAAAGTGCAATTTGCCCGCCCGAACGACTGACGTTTCAGTCGGGCGGGCAGCAGAATTTTGGACATTTCGGCAGGTAGTCTTTGATTTTGTTTCATAATTTTGCGCGACCTAATTTTCTTAGCCGTATTCGGCTTTGAGAGAATGGAAGTACTCTTGTGGTGGTTAGATCGTGGATAGGCTCTAAAGCAGAAGGAGCATGACTACTTTTGTCTCCTTTAACAAAACCAAAAGATAAAAAGAGGGTTTTGCCTTTGGCAAAACTCTCTTTTCCCCAAGATACCGAACCTTTATCCGATTTGGCCTTTTATGATATACTCCCCTTATGAACAAATACCGCATCTGGTCTGTCGTCATTCTAATAATAGCCGTAACAATCGGCTATTTTGCCTACACCACTGAAAATACAGATAGTCGTTTTGCTCTCAAGTACGGTCTTGACCTGACTGGTGGTACCCATCTCGTATACAATGCCGACACAAGCAAGCTCTCTCCACAAGAAATCGATGAGTCGATGCAATCACTTCGAGATGTGATAGAGAGGCGAGTCAATGTATTCGGAGTTTCCGAACCGATTGTTCAGGTTGAAACTGGATCAGCTCTTTCCGGCAATCAAGGTGACAGGCGTCTTATTGTCGAATTGCCAGGTGTAACCGACATCGAAGAAGCTGTAGCCCGTATTGGTCAAACACCTACACTCGAATTTAAATTGCCGATTGATATTTCAAAATTTTCAGAAGAAGAACTCGAAAGTTTGTCCGAAGAAGAACTGTTCGAGAATACCGGACTTACAGGCAGTCTTGTCCGTCGCGCTCAAGTTACATTTGAGAGCAACAATGCCGGTCTCTCTGAACCAGCGGTTCTCTTACATTTCAATGATGAAGGTAGGGAATTATTTTCAAATCTTACTGGCGAAAATGTCGGTGTCCCTCTTGCCATATTTCTCGATGGCGAAATAATCTCAGCACCGGTTATAAGGCAACAAATAAGCGATGGTACCGCTCTTATATCCGGCGGGTTTACCGCAGATGAGGCTCGAGAGCTCGCCCGTGATCTCAATTTCGGAGCATTACCCGTACCTATCGAGCTTGAAAGCACCCAATCAATAGGTCCAACCCTTGGTGCCGAAGTCCTAAATTCCGGAATCAAAGCTGGTATCTACGGATCGATTTTAGTCGCACTTTTTATGGTAATTTATTACAGATTGCCGGGTATAATATCTGTAGTCTCGCTCTCTTTGTATGCTTTAATAGTACTGTCTCTTTTTAAACTATTATCAATCACCGTAACAGCCGCCGGCCTTGCTGGTTTCATCATTTCAATCGGAATAGCTGTCGATGCCAACGTCATAATATTTGAACGTCTTAAAGAAGAATTGAAAAAAGGGAATGATAGATTCTCTTCAATACAGACAGGTTTTAAAAGGGCATGGCCTGCAATTCGGGACAGCAACCTGACCAGCATCCTCTCAGCAATCGTTCTTTTCTACGCCGGCACTTTTTTGACTCAAAGCTTTGCTTTGACACTGGGTCTCGGTGTGATAATAAGTATGCTGACTGCAGTCACGGTTACACGGACCCTGCTTCTTTCTCTCGAGCGGCGTAGAGATTAAATAGAAGCAGGGTAATTATCAATTTTGCAATTTTCAGTTAAATTACAGTTTTCTAAATTTAAAAATTGATTGAAAATTGAAAATTCGTAAATTGAAAATTTTGATATGTTTATAATAAAAAACAAAAAAATATTCTTCACACTCACATTCGTTTTGGTAGCAGTCGCTATCGCTGTGTCGTCTTGGCTCGGATTTTCTATAGGTGTTGATTTTACCGGGGGTTCACTTCTTGAAGTAAGTTATGAAGAGAGTCGTTTACCAAAATCCGAAGCCCATACTGCTTTAGACAAGCTTTCTTTTGAGGGCTACTCACTTCGTGAATCTGGGGAGAGGGGCTACATCTTAAGAACTTCTGCGCTTAGCGATTCAGAAAGGGTAGAGGCAATAGAAGCATTATCGGCAGGTGAGGTAAGAGCAAATGTTGAAAGATTTACTACAATCGGTCCGACCATAGGAGAGGAACTTCGATCCAAAGCCCTTCTCGCCATCGTTCTTGTTATCATTATAATAGTCGTATTTGTAAGTATTGCTTTTCGCAAAGTTTCTGAGCCGGTTTCTTCCTGGAAGTACGGAGTGGTGGCGATAATAACGCTTGTCCACGACATCGTTGTTCCAACTGGTGTGTTTGCGATTTACGGGTACATAACGGGAGCTCAGGTAGATGTCTTGTTTGTTATGGCTCTGCTTGCCATACTCGGATATTCCATCAACGATACAATAGTGATTTTTGATCGTATTCGCGAAAATCTTCGCCACAACAAAGAAAACAATATCAAAGAAGATTTCGACCATACGGTAGGGAAGAGTCTGAGCGAAACTTACGCACGGTCAATCAACACTTCTCTTACAACCATTTTTGTTCTTGGTACATTGTTTTTCCTTGGTGGTTCCGCCACTTCAGCCTTCGTCTTTACACTTTTAAGTGGAGTTATTGCCGGAGCATACTCATCCCTTTTCCTCGCCGCACCTCTGCTTACCACCTTTGTTAAAAAACCGAAAGCATAAATCGTGTAACGTGTAGCGTATAACATGTAACACGAAAAGAGGAGGAGAAAATTTACCTAATTCATCTAATTTCTAATTCACCTAATAAAATTTCAAATAATAAGGAGGAAAGAGTGGAATACGAAATACTAATGAAGATACGAAAATACGAATAAGAATAAGGGTCTGTATTTTGGGGATCAGTCCGCAGCGGCTTGTTCTCCCTTTCTCTCGTCTTTATGTTCTATGTTTTGTGTTACACGTTACATGATTCATCCTAACACCTAAAAACTAACACCTATTCAAACGGAGTATTCTCCAATCCTAAGATGTCCCCTGAAATAGATTTTCAATAATGGCGGGTTTTTGCTTTTAAATTGACCT